>CAMWYI010000030.1 GCA_947178455.1 uncultured Alistipes sp.
GGGCAAGGGACAGACGTCGATGCGCGTGCTCCACTTCGGCGAGCGCGAAATCGACCGCGAGGCGTTGATTGCCATTCTCGAAGCGGCCGTTTGCTTCGCGCTCGACTTCGACCTGCTGACCCCGCCTTACGAGGAGAACAAACGCGTCACGGTCGACCAGTTCAACACCAAGATGGACAACTCGAAATTCGTCACGGGCAAGCGGCTCGGCTACGATTTCGACGTCGAAGATATTTGATTACTTCGTGATGAATCGTAAATCGAAACGTGCTTTGCTCGTCCTCCTTTGCTTCGGGGCGTTTTTTACGTCCGTTGCGCAGAACGAGTACGCTGAAATCGCCCGTCTGCAAAAATCCAATGCCCGCATCAGCGGCATCCGGTCGATGTCCGACGGCGAGCATTATACCATGCTCTCCGACGGGGGCATCGTGCGCTTCCGGTACGACAGCGACGCCGACGGCGAGCAGTTGCTGCCTGCCGACGCTCCGGCGGTTACCGATTACGCCTTTTCGGCCGACGAACGGCGCATCCTCGTCGCTTCGGGGGCCGCGCCCATTTACCGACGCTCTTATACTACGACTTATTACCTCGTCGAAAACGGTAAAATCCTCCCCGCTTTGCCCGATGCCGTTCGGCCGCGCGATGCGTCGTTCTCGCCCGACGGCCGTCTGATTGCCTACTCCGACCGCAACGACCTCTACGTGCGCGATTCGGAGTTCGGCACGACCCGCCGCATCACCTCCGACGGCGAGTGGAACGCCGTCATCAACGGCACGACCGATTGGGTCTACGAGGAGGAGTTCGGGGCGACCCGCGCGTATGCTTTCTCGCCCGACAGCCGCCGACTGGCTTACCTCCGCTTCGACGAGCGCGAGGTACCGCTCATGGAGATGATGCGCTTCGACGGCAAACTCTACAACCGTGCCTTTTCGTTCAAATACCCCAAAGCGGGCGAGCGCAATTCGACCGTCGAATTGTGGGTTTGCGACCTCTCGACCGGCCAGCGCGAGCGCATCGACACCGGTTCCGACGCAGACCAGTACCTTCCGCGCATCGGCTTCACGCCCGACGGTCGGCTGTGGTTCTACCGGCTCAACCGGCGTCAAAATACCTTCGAGATGATTGTGTGCGAGGCCAACGGCGCGCAGCGTACCGCCTACTCCGAAGGGGCACAGCAGTACGTCGAGCGGGTCGACGACGGGACGATTCTGTTCGTGGACAGCGACCGTTTCATCGTGCGGCAGGAGGGGCACACCGGTTACATGCACCTTTACTTGTATAGCATCCGTCGCGGTCTGCTCGCCCAGCTGACCAAAGGCGCGTGGGAGGTGACCGAAACGGTCGGCACCGACGGCAAACGCGTGTGGTTTCTTTCGACCGAGACATCGCCTTTGCGCCGCAACCTGTATAGCGTGGAGCTCAATGGCAAGAACAAACGCCGCCTGACCCACGAGGACGGGTTCTATTCCGTCGCGCCGAGTCGCGGCATGAAATACCTGCTCACGACTTTCTCCAATGCCTGCACGCCCAATCGCATCGACGTGTGCAAGAATACGGGCGAAATCGTGCGCACATTGGCCGACAGCCGCGACCTGACCGCCGAATTGGCCGCCGCGAAGCGACCCGTCAAGGAGTTTTTCACCTTTACGACCGAACGGGGCGATACGCTCAACGCTTATGTGGTCAAACCGCGCGACTTCGACTCGTTGAAACGTTATCCCGTCCTGCTCACGCAGTATTCCGGTCCCGGTTCGCAGTCCGTGCAGGACCGTTGGTCGCTGGATTGGGAGGATGCGCTGGCCGACAAAGGTTATATCGTCGCTTGTACCGACGGGCGCGGCACGGGTTTTCGTGGCGAAGCGTTCAAAAAATCGACTTACGGCCGTCTGGGGGCGTTGGAGACCGAAGACCAGCTTTCGTTCGCCCGTTACATGGCCGCACAGCCTTACGTCGATTCCGCACGAATCGGCATCTACGGGTGGTCTTACGGCGGGTTCATGGCATTGAGCTGTGCGTTCAAGGGACACGGGCTGTTCCGCATGGCGATTGCCGTCGCGCCCGTCACCTCGTGGCGGTTCTACGACACCATCTACACCGAGATATACAACGGCCTGCCGCAGTACAACGCCGCCGGTTACGACGACAATTCGCCGTTGCGCTTCGCGCGGATGTTCGACGACCGCCGGACGCGCCTGCTCCTGATTCACGGCACGGCCGACGACAACGTCCATTTCCAGCATACGGCCGAAATGGCCCGCACGCTCAATCGCTTGGGCAAACGGTTCGACATGATGGTCTATCCCGACCAGAATCATTCGATGCGTCCCGATGCCATGCACGCCGTGCGGCAAAAGATGATCGACTATACGCTGGAACATCTTTGATGTCCGCGTGCCGACAATTTTCTCGCAGCGATATTTTTCAGAAATGGTTTTGGCTCCTGTATCGTGAGAGCCGTTAGGAGCGTTTCGCTCCCAGCAGAATGCGTGCCTGCGCGACGGCGGCGTCGGTGATGCTGCTACCCGAAAGCATCTTGGCGATTTCGTCGACGCGTTCCTCTTCGGTCAGACGCGTGATGCCGGTGTGCCCTTCGCGCTTGTAGACCATGAAGTGAGCCGTGCCTTTCGATGCCACCTGCGGCAGGTGCGTGATGTCCACTACCTGCATCGTTTGCGACAGCCGTGCGATGATTTCGCCCATCGCATCGGCAATGCGTCCCGAAACGCCCGTGTCGATTTCGTCGAACAGAATCGTCGGCAGCTGCATCCGTTCGGCCAGCAGAGCTTTGATAGACAACATCACGCGTGACAGCTCGCCGCCCGACGCAATCCGTTCGACCGGTTGCGGTTCGCGGTTCTTGTTCGCCGTGAAGAGAAACGCCACGCTGTCCGCGCCCGTCCGTCCCAGCGTCTCCTGCGGGAGGAGTTCGACCCGGAACACCGTGTCCGGCATGCCTAATTGCAGCAGGGTCTCCGAGATGTGCGCCGCGAATTTCGGAGCCTGCTTCGCACGCGCTTCGTGCAGTTGCGCGGCCAGTTTCCGCGCCTCTTTTTCCGCCGTTTGCAGCGCTTGTTCGGCTTCGGCGATTTCCTCGTCGCTGTGCACGATAGCCGCCAGACGGGCGGCATAGTCATCGCGGGCGGCAATCAGGGCCGCTTCATCCGCCGCGCGGTGTTTCTGTTGCAGCGAAAGCAGCGTGTCCAACCGAGCCGACAGTTTTTGCAGACGGGCGGGGTCGGCGTCGATGCGTTGGCTGTCCTCCGCTATCGAAGCGTCGATGTCTTTCAGCTCCTCGACCACCGCATGGAGCCGCGCGGCATAGTCGGCAGCGGGAGGGTAGTTGGAGCCCAGTCGCGCCAGTTCGTTCTCCGAGTTGCGCAGGAGGGTCAGGATTCCCGTGTCGTCAGCCTCTAATGTATTTTGTAAATTAATAAATGTTTCGCCGATGCGGTCGGCGTGTTCCAATATCGCGAGTTCCGCTTCGATTTCGGCCTGTTCGCCACTGCGAAGCGCGGCGGCCGTGAGTTCTTCGCTCTGGTAGCGGAGCCACTCTTCGTCGCGACGTCCCGTTTCGGCCGCTTCGCGCAGCGTCGCGACTTGGCGGCGCAGTTCGAGCATCCGCGCGTAGACGTTGGTGTATCGGGCCAGCAGCTCGGTATTTCCGGCCAGCGTGTCGAGCGCCGACGTGCGGAACTCCTCCGACGACAGAATCAGATTCTGGTGTTGCGAGTGGATGTCGACCAGCCGCGTGCCCAGTTCGCGCATCTGTTGCAGCTGCACCGGCAGGTCGTTGACGAATGCACGGCTTTTGCCCGCCGGCGTGATGATGCGCGTGAGGGTCGTCTCGGCCGCATAGTCCAAGTCGTTTTCCTCGAAAAACGCTTCGAGCCCCAGCCCCGTCAGGTCGAACACCCCTTCGACCTTGCAGTTTTGCGTCGCGTCTTTCGTCGCCGCGCCGTCGTTCTTTGCGCCGAGCAGCAGCCCGAGCGCACCGAGCAGAATCGACTTGCCCGCACCCGTTTCGCCCGTGATGATGTTCAGACGGGCATCCAGCTCCAGTTGGAGCCGGTCGATGAGCGCATAGTTTTCGACGGTCAGACGGCGGAGCATGATACGAGGTGTTTTTCGATTTTATCCGCGATGCGTTCGGCGACTTCGGCCTTGCTCATCAGCGGCATGTCTTCGCGGCCTGCGCGGTCGATGAAGCTGACTTTGTTCGTGTCGCCGCGAAATCCCGCACCGGCATCGCACAGCGAGTTGAGGACGATGAAGTCGAAATTTTTTTTCGTCCGTTTTGCTTCGGCGTGCGCTTGTTCGTCGTGGGTTTCCAGCGCGAATCCGACCAGCAGGCGGTTGCCTTTCGCGGCACCCAGCGCGGCCGCGATGTCGCGCGTGCGTTTCAGTACGAGGGTCATTTCGCCGTCGCCTTTCTGCAATTTGCGGTCAGCGACCTCCGCCGGCGTGTAGTCCGCTACGGCGGCGCACATTACGGCACCGTCCGCTTCGGCGAACGCCGCTGTCGTGGCTTCGTACATTTCGGCTGCCGAAAGCGCGTCGACCCGTCGCACGCCGACCGGCGTATCGAGCGCCGTGCGTCCGCTGACCAGCGTAACTTCGGCTCCCCGACGGGCCAATTCGCCCGCAATGGCATAGCCCATTTTGCCCGACGAGTGGTTCGTGAGGTATCGCACAGGGTCTATGGCCTCGATGGTCGCGCCCGCCGTTACGACGAAGCGTTTACCTTGCAGGCTCTTTTTTTTTTCAGAAAGGGTGGGGGAGGATGTCGTTCCGTCGGCGAGGAGCTCCCGCACGAAAGCGACGATAGTTTCGGGTTCGGCCATGCGGCCCTTGCCGTGCAGCCCGCTCGCCAGTTCGCCTTCGGCCGGTTCGACGATGCGGATGCCTCGTTCAGCCAGCGTATGCAGATTCTGCTGCGTGGCAGGGTGGGCATACATGTCCAAATCCATTGCCGGAGCGACGACGACCGGACAACGGGCCGAAAGATAGGTCGTCAGCAGCAGATTATCGGCTATGCCGCAGGCCATTTTTGCCAGCGTGTTGGCCGTAGCCGGAGCAATCAGATAGCAGTCGGCCCACTCGCCCAGCGAAACGTGCGAATGCCACGCACCGTTTTCGGGGTCGAAAAATTCCACCCGAATCGGATGTTTCGACAGCGTGGCCATTGTCAGCGGCGTGATGAACTGCTTGGCCAGCGGGGTCATCACGACCTGCACGTCGGCTCCGGCCGTAACCAGCAGGCGGCACAACTGTGCGGCCTTGTAGGCGGCGATACTTCCGGTGATTCCCAGCAAGATGCGACGTCCTTGCAGGCCGGCGGCGGACCGATCGTTGGACTCCATGTGCGTTTCGTCCGGCGATTTACTGCTCTTTCTTGGGTTCGGCCATCCGGTAGGTCAGCTCGTGGTCGAGGAACTCTTCGGTGGCGATGATGGTCGGTTTCGGCATGCGCTCGTAGTAGCGCGAAATCTCGATTTGCTCGCGGTTCTCGAACGTCTCTTCCATCGACGTGTCGGTCGGCGACGAGAAATCGGCCAGCTTGCGGTTGAGTTCGCTCTTCAACTCGGTCGAAATCTGATTGGCCCGACGGGCGAGGATATTGACCGTTTCGTAGATATTGCCCGTTTCGCGGTCCAAGTCGACGAGTTTGCGCGTGACGGTGTTGTTCGGAATGTTCTTTTTGATATCCATCGTATTGTTTAGCTGTTGTTTTCCGTTTTGTTACGAGCGAGGTAGTCGCGGGCGTGTTTGGCCATGCGTTCGACCTCTTTGGCGTGTTTCGATTCGGGGAACTCCTCCATGAACGTCAGGTAGGAGTCGAGCATTGAGAGATAGCGGTCGGTCTGCTTTTCCAGCACCGAATTGCTGGCCAGCCGGTAACTCGAATCCACGATGAGGAACATGATTTCCTCGCGGTGTACGCTTTCGGGGTAGAGTTTCAGCGCGTTTTTCAACGCCGTAATCGCCGATTTGTAGCGACCTATTTTATAATAGGTATAGGCATTGATATAGGCTTTGTCGTGGAGACGTTGCGTGAGTTCTTCGTTCATCTTCCGAAAATCCTCCGCCCGCTCGCTTTCGGGGTAGTGCGACAGAAATTCGTTGATGCTGACCAGCGCTTGGCCCGTCATCGTCTGGTCGCGCGAGGGACCCGGCGAAAGCAGATACTGGCAGCGGGCATACATTCCTTCGGCTTCTTCGATGAACGCACTGCGGCCGAACTTGCGGCGGAATTCGTCGAGCAGGGTCGCCGCTTCGTCGAAATCGCGTTCCATGTACTTGCAGTGGGCATTGTAGAACGAAATGGTGTCTTCGCGCGTCGTGCCGTGATAGTAGCGTTCCGCACCCTCGAAAAGGGTCGAGGCCCGCGACCACTTCTTTTTTCCGTAGGTTTCGAGAGCTTTGGCGTAGATTTGTTCGGGGTCGCCGGATTTCAGCACTTGGTTGATACCGGCGCATCCGCTCAAAAGGGCGACCAAAACGGCTCCGACCGAGAGATAGGAAAAAATTTGCTTCATCGCTGCTTCGTTTACTGCGCTTATCGTGCAAAGTTACGCATAAAATAACGATTTGCAAAAAAAATTAGTATACGCGGCGAGCGAAGCGGTCGCACGTTTTTTCGTCAGCGTATGGAATTGAGCAGTTCGAGTTTTCCGCCGTTCACGAGTTTGAGAATCAGCTCGCCGAAGAGCGTGTTCTGCCATGCGAACCAAGGCCGTGTGAATTTCGCGGCGTCGTGGCACGAGAACGATTCGTGGATGAATCCCGTGCCGGCGTCGGTAGTCATCAGCGAGACGATGCAGTCGCGGATTTCGGCATCGTCGGTCGATGTGAAAGCCCGCATCATGATGCTCATGGGCCAAACCATATCCATGCCGACATGCGGGCCTCCGATGCCCTCGCCTGCCTCACCACGCCAGAAATAGGGGTTGTCCGTGCTCCATACGAAACGGCGCGTATTCTCGTAAATCGGGTCGGTGCGCTCTACGTCGCCCAAGTAGGGCATCGCCAGCAGCGACGGCACGTTGGCGTCATCCATCAGTTGCGCGCTGCCGAAACCGTCGACCTCGTAAGCATAGATTTTCCCGTATTGGGGATGTTCCACGACGGCGTATTTTTGCAACGCAGCGGCCACTTCGTCGGCAAGGGCCGTGCACTCGTCGGCGAGTTTCGTTTCTCCGTTCACGGAGGAGAGCACTTCTGCCGCCTTGCGCAGCGACGTGACGGCCATAAAGTTCGACGGTACGAGGAACTCGAATGTCGTCGCATCGTCCGACGGACGGAAAGCGCTGGCAATCAGTCCGACGGGCTTCACCGGATTGCCGCGTCCGACGCAGCACTTGGTGTCCAGCTGACGGTCGGTCGTGCGCAGGAACGTGTAAGGTCCGTGTCCCTCCTTGCGCTGTTGTTGTTTGAGTGTGTGCACGATGTTGCGCATGGCCTCGACCCATTCGGCATCGAATACCGACGTGTCGCCCGTCGTTTTCCAGTAGTGGTAGGCCAGACGAATCGGATAGCAGTGCGAGTCGATTTCCCACTTGCGTTCGAAGACCCACGGACTCTGCGGGTAGAACTCTGCATCCTCGCCCTCGCCCGTCGGGCCGTCGTTGAAAGCGTTGGCGTAGGGGTCGATGTTGATGAGTTTGAACTGACGGCGGATAACTCCCGCAATCATCCGCTGCAACTTGTGGTCGCTGTTGCACAGCTGCACGTAGGGCCACACTTGTGCCCCCGAATCGCGAAGCCACATGGCCGGAATGTCGCCCGTATAAATATAGGTGTCGGGATTTCCCGCTTCGTCCTCGCGGTAATGGACGGTGGTGTCGAGCGTGTTCGGAAAGCAGTTGCGGAACATCCACCGCAGGCGTTCGTTGGTCAGCAAGCCGCAGACCCGTTCGATTTCGGCTTCGACGGCTTCCGATACGAAAAGCCGGTTTTCGGCTGTCGGACGCTGGTCGGCATAGGACGACAGACTCGATTGCGGGTTGGATTTCGCTTTGCGGGCGTAGCTCGAAAGCGGTGTCAGCGTGCAGGCCGCCAGCAGCAGGAACGCACATGCGGAAGAGAGAAATCGGAGTTTCATGGGAAGTGTGTGGTTACGGTTTGGAAATAAAGTTTTCGCCGTGTCGCCGTGTCGCAGTTCGTCGTGCGGCGATGCGACGGTCGGTCAGTGCGTCGCGGGTGCGGCGGCCGATTTTATACGTGGCTCGTCAGGAGCTTCATCGAGCCGTCGGGCACGAAACGCACCCGTTGCGTCGAAGCCGGAACAAGCACCGTTTCGCCCTGCCGGAGCGGTGTTTCGTTGCCCTCGCTGTCGACCAGCGTACCGCTTCCGCCGATGCACATCACGATAAGGAATGAATCGAGCGTGGCGAGTTCTTTTTCGGCCGGAGCATCCAAATCGTACAGCGAAGTGGTGAAATAGGGACACGACACCAACGGCGTTTCGGCGTTTTTGCGGGGCTCGTAGTGCGTGCGGTAGTCCGGCTGCACGGTGTAGTCGATAGCTTCTTTGGCCAGTTCGGTGTGCAGTTCGCGGGGTTTGCCGTCCTTGCCCACGCGGCCGTAGTCGTAGATGCGGTAGGTGACGTCGGACGTTTGCTGGATTTCGGCGACGAACGACCCCGCTCCGATGGCGTGGATGCGTCCGGCGGGCAGGAAAAACAAGTCTCCCGGCGCGACCGGATAATCGGTCAGCAACTCCGTAATCGTGTTGTTTTCGACGCTGGCGGCGTATTGTTCGGGCGTCACTCGTTTCGCGAACCCCGACAGCAGATGCGCCCCCTCGTCGGCTCCGACGACATACCACATTTCGGTTTTGCCGTTCTTGCCGTGGCGTGCTTTCGATAGCGCGTCGTTCGGGTGCACCTGAATCGACAAATCCTGCCGTGCGTCGATGAATTTTATTAAGAGCGGGAATTCTGTTCCGTGTTTTTCGTAGACCTTGCGGCCGACCAGCTCGCTCTTGAATCGGGCGATGAGTTCCGGCAGCCGCATGCCGGTATATTCGCCTGCGGCGACGACCGATTCGTCGCCCGCGACGCCCGACAGCTCCCAACTTTCGCCGATGTTGTGTTGTTCGGTCGAAATGCCTTTATACGGGGCAATTTTCTCGCCGCCCCAGATGACCGATTTCAGAATCGGCTTGAATTTCAGCGGTTTCATCGTCCTATTTTTCGTTTTCGTCCAACATCGACAAGGCGAACGCATAGGCGCCGATCGAAATCGCTTGGCTGGCCCCCAGCTTGGAAATCGTCACGCCGATGCGTTTCTGCGGGTCATAGGTCACGAAACGCCCCGTGCCGTAGACTTCCAGCGGCCGCATATTGCCGCGCGCGAACTCGGCGAATTGGGCTTCGTCGTCGAGGTCGTAGACGGTCGACTGCACCCGCGCCACTTCGTCGCCGCCGAGCGTGTGCAGCTTCGAGCGCAGTTCGGCCAGCAGCGACGGCATGATGTACTTGCGGGCCGCCGTGATGCCGCCGCCGATGACGATTAGCCCGTCGACCAGCGACACGGCTGTTGCCATGGCATCGCCTGCAATCTCGCCCATCTCGGCAAAGGCGGCTTTCGCTGCTTCGACGTCGCCCGCACGCTTGCCGTCGGCGATGTCGCAAATGTCTTTCGGCTCCAAGCCGTGTGCGGCGTTGCCCGACCGTTCGCCGTAGACGCGTTTCACGGCCCGCACGGCGACACCCTCTTCGACAATCGTATTGGCCAGTTTTTTGTGTTTCAGACAGAATGTCTCCACGCACGAGTTGTCGCCGCGATTCAGCCGCCGGTCGATGACCATGCCGACGCCGAAACCTGTGCCGAACGTGTAGCCCAGCAGATTGCGGTAGCGTTTCGAGCTTCCGGCCTGTTCCAGCCGTGCATTTATTTCGGGCAGTGCGCCGCCCAGCGCCTCGCCGTAGGCGAACAGGTCGCCGTCGTTGTTGATGAAGACGGGCAGCCCGAACGTCGCTTCGAGGAACGGCCCCAGCGCCACGCCGTCGCGGAACGAAGGGAAATTGGGCAGGTAGCCGCCGATGATGCCGTTGGGATAGTCGGCCGGGCCGGGAAAGGCGAACGAAATGGCGACGGGTTTTTCGGCGAGGCGGTCGATAATCTGTCGGAATCCTTGCACCATCGTGGCAAGGCAGGTGTCGAGGTCGTGGGCATTGGAGGGCAGCGTGATGGGTTCGACGATGAACCGGTTGCCCTGCATGGCACCGAAAACGAAGTTGGTTCCGCCGGCGTCCAACGTGATGACGGTGCGGCTGTCGTGGCTGTACATGGTTGGTTCGAGCTATTTGTTTTCTGTTGTCGATAGCGGTTCGGTGATGATTCCGCTCGCTTGCGGCGCGGGCGGGAGCATCCTTGATGCAAAGGTATGAATAGCGACCCGAAAAAACAACAGCCGGTCAGAGCCGTTCGATGATTTTTTCCAGTCCGATTCCGTGCGACCCTTTTATTAAGACGAGTGCATCGTGCAAGGGGGTGCGGGAGAGGGCCGTTTCGAGTGCCGTGCGGTCGGGGTAGGTCGCGACGTGGGGCAGGGCGGGGAGCGATGCGGCGGCCCGCATGAACTCCGAGCCGACCAAATGCACTTCGACGTCCGCTGTCTGCGTCGCCAGCCGCACGATGTCGGCGTGTTCGGCCTGCGACCATTCGCCCAATTCGAGCATGTCGCCCAAAATCAGCACGCGCCGCGAGCGGCCGCCCGACGGCATGCGCAAAAAGTGCTCGACCGCCGCCCGCATGCTCGACGGATTGGCGTTGTAGCAGTCGACAATCAGGGTGTTCCGCGCGGTTTCGAGCCGTTGCGAACGGTGGTTGTCCGGCGCGTATTCGGCTATGGCGCGGCGGATGCCCGCTTCCGGCACCTCGAAAAACCGTCCTATGGCGACGGCCGCCGCGATGTTGAATCGGTTGTAGTCGCCCTCCAACCGGCTCTCGAATCCGTCGGCGAGGGCCGTTTCGTAACGTTCGACCCGCAGCGACGGACGTTCGGCCGCCATTTCGTTCAGCACGGGGTCTTCGGCGCGGACGAATGCCGTACCGCCGTGCGCGGCCAAAAAATCGTAGAGCTCGCCTTTGCCGCGCCGCACGCCTGCCGTGCCGCCGAATCCCTCCAAATGGCATCGTCCGATGTTGGTCAGCACGCCGTAATCGGGTTCGGCGATTTCGGCCAGCCGCGCGATTTCGCCGCAGGCGCTGGCGCCTGTTTCGACGACGCCGAACTGCGTCGCTTCGGTCATCGACAGCAGCGTCAGCGGCACGCCGATGTGGTTGTTGAGGTTGCCGTGCGTGGCATAGACTGCGAACCGTTCGGCCAGCACGCGGCTGACCAGCTCTTTGGTCGTCGTCTTGCCGTTGCTGCCCGCCACGACCAAAATCGGAATCCCCAGTGCGCGGCGGTGTTCGCGGGCCAAATCTTGCAAGGCTCGCAGCACGTCGTCCACCAGCACCATGCGCGGGTCAGTGGCTGCGACCGTCGTGTCGTCGACTATGGCAAAGGCCGCGCCTTTGGCCAGTGCATCGGCCGCGAAGCGGTTGCCGTCGAACGTGGCGCCGCGCAACGCGAAAAAGAGCGAATCGGGCTCGATGCGCCGCGTGTCGGTCGAGATGCGCGGATGTCGGCGAAACAGCGCATACAGGCGCGACGGTTCAGACATGTTCTTCGCCATTGTGGAATTTCACTTCGTCGATGAATTTCTTGATGTTCTGCTCGTCCGAGCGGGGGCAAATCATCAGCACGTCGTCGGTATCGACCACGATGTACTCTTTCAGGCCGCTGATGACGGCGATTTTGCCTTTGGGCAGCGACACGATGCAGCCGCGCGTGTCGTAGGCATAGCACCGTTCCGACGGCGCGGCATTGGCATAGCGGTCTTTGGGCGAGTGTTGGTAGACCGAGCCCCACGTCCCCACGTCGCTCCACCCGAACTCGCTGCAACGCACATACACGTTGTCGGCCTTTTCCATGACGCCGTAGTCTATCGAAATCGCGCGGCACTCGGCGAACGCCTTTTCGACCGCTGCCTGTTCGGCGTCCGTTCCAGCGGCCTGCTGCACGGCACCGAACAGCGCATGGTGCTCCGGCAGATATTTGGAAAATGCCTCGATAATCGTGCGCACTTTCCAAATGAAGATGCCCGAATTCCAGACGAATTCACCGCACTGCAAAAACGTTTGCGCGAGTTCTAAATCCGGTTTCTCGGTAAAACATTTCACCTTGCTGATAGGGTTGGCGTCCGACACTTGGATGTAGCCGTAGCCCGTGTCGGGGCGCGTCGGTTTGATGCCTACGGTCAGCAGGGCGTCGTGCGTCGCGGCGAAGTCGAGGCATTCGTTCATTGCCGTGCGGAAATCATCCTCGTTCAGAATCAGGTGGTCGGAGGGGGTTACAATCATCTCTGCGTCGGGGTCTTTGCCCGCCAGCAGATAGGCCGCATAGGCGATGCAGGGGGCTGTGTTGCGGCCTATGGGTTCGCACAGCACCTGCCGTTCATCGAGTTCGGGCAGGTGTTCCAGCACCAGCGAACGGTACTTGCGGTTCGTCACGACCATGAAGTTTTCCGTCGGAACGATTTTAGAAAACCGTTCGTAGGTTTGGCGGATGAACGATTTGCCCGTGCCCAGAATGTCGAGAAATTGTTTGGGCCTATTTTGGCGGCTCTTGGGCCAAAAGCGGCTGCCGATGCCGCCCGCCATGATGATGCAGTATTTTTCGGAAGAGTGGCTCATAAGCGTCATGGATTTTTTTACTTTGTTGGAACAAAGATAAAAATAATTTTATTAGCGCAAAGGACGGTAGTAAAATTTCGGAAACTTACTGCGCCCTCATCGTTGTATAACTGCGGCTCAAAGTGCCGATAAAAACAAAAAAGGACACCTGCCGTTTTTCGGCGGGCGCCCCTCGTCTGTTGCCGCGTGCGGCGTCACTCTTTGTATTCGATTCGCGTGTTCGGGTGGATACACCATTCGTCGCGGTTTTTGTTGATGCCTTCCAGCTGCCAGCCTATTTTCAGATAGAGCGTTTCCAATGATACCATGTAGCACTGAAGCGGATTGTCCAAGTTACTATTTCCTAACTTCGTTCTGCTGACATCGAGGGCAGTCAGTTGATTGCCGAAGCAAATCAAAAAGGTTAATTCCGTGTTTTTGCTGACATCGAGGGCCGTTAGTTGATTGTTGCCGCAATGCAAATTGTTTAATTTTGTGTTTTTGCTGATATCGAGGGTCGTTAGTCGATTATTCCAGCAATACAACGTGTTTAATTCCGTATTTTTGCTGACATCGAGGGCGGTCAGTTGATTGCCGCCGAAACTCAAAGAGGTTAATTCCGTATTTTTGCTGACATCAAGGCTCTCCAATTGATTGTTGTCGCACCACAAATATCTTAATTCCGTATTTTTGCTGACATCGAGGGAGGTCAGTGTATTCCTGCCACAATGCAAATATCTTAATTTCGTGTTTTTGCTGACATTGAGAGTTGTTAGTTGATTGCTGCCGCAACTCACAGAGGTCAACTCCGTGCAATACTCGATGCCAGCTAACGATTCGATTTCCATATCGCGACAGTCGATTTTGATAATTGCAGCGGCCTCTGCGGGCGAGATGCCGCCGTCGTTGTCGGTGTCGAAATTTTCGACCATGTAGGCGGCGAACTTGGCATCGGGGAACTGGATGTTGCCGTTAGCATCGAGTGGCGTGTTTTCATCAGGATTTTCAGGGTCGGGATTTGCAGGATTCTCTTCCGGGTGTTCATCGGGTTGTTCGGAGGGATTGGGTTCTGGGTCGGGAATTTCGGTGGAATCGCCGCCGCAGGCGACCAGCGCCCCTGCAATCAGCAGGAGTGCCAACAG
>CAMWYI010000031.1 GCA_947178455.1 uncultured Alistipes sp.
CCTGCACTTGGCGGATGCTCGCACCCCCTTCGAGCAGGTGCGTCGCGAACGAATGGCGGAACGTGTGCGGGCTGATGCACTTGTCGATGCCCGCACGGTCGGTCGCCTGCTTCACCACCGTGAAGACCATCACACGCGTCAGCTTGCAGCCCCGATTATTCAGAAAAACGGTCTCTTCGCTCGCCCGCAGCGGCCGCCGGCGTTCCAAATAGAGTTGGATGCGGTCGCGGGCCATCGTGCTCACGGGCACTAACCGCTGCTTGTCGCCCTTGCCGATGACGCGGATGTACCCCTCGCCGAAAAACAAATCGGACATGCGCAGCGAAATCAACTCCGACACGCGCAGTCCGCATGAATAGAGGGTTTCCAACATCGCCGCATCGCGCAGGCCTTTGGGCGTCGTCGTGTCGACGGCTGCGATGATGCGGTCTATTTCGGCGGTCGACAGCACATCGGGCAACTGACGGCCGAACTTCGGCGAGCCGATGAATTCGACCGGCGACTTCTCCAACTTGTCGTTCAGCAAAAGATAATTAAAAAAACTGCGGATGCCGCATAGCGCACGAGCCTGCGAACTTTTCTCGCGGCCTTGCTCGTAGAGCCACGCCACATAGCGTTCGATCATCTCCGGTTCGACCTTGCGCGGTTCGACGTCCCACTGACGCAGCACGTAGTGGGCGAAATCGCGCAGGTCGCGCATGTAGGCTTCGACGGTGTTCGCCGCGAGGCGTTTTTCCAATTTAATATAGGTACGGTACGAACGACCCGCATCGGCCCATTTTTTCGTTTTTTCCGCCATATCCGGTTGTCGGTTTGCGCGGATTGCGCTAACTTTGTTCCTTGCGAAGATACGAAAATTTTTCAGAACCGAGCAATGGATTACATCGAGCTGCGTGTGAAGTGCGCCGACGACGAGCAGGCCGAAATCCTGACGGCCGAATTGGCCGAGTGGCCCTTCGAGAGTTTTATTAAAGGGGGTGGAGTGCTTATCGAGGGTGAGGAAATTGCCGACCGTGAAGGGACTGCCGGCGACGGCGGGCCTATCGAGGGCGAGAAACTCGTGGCCTATATCCAAAAGGCGGCCCTCTCCGACTGCCGCCGCGAGGTCGACGCCATGCTGGCGCGCTACGGCGTGCAGGGGCGTTACGTGCCTATCGCGACGCAGAACTGGAACGCCGTGTGGGAAAGCGATTTTCCGCCCGTCGAGGTCGAGGGGCGGCTGCTTATCCGCGCACCGTTCCACGCTCCGGCTCCGGCAGGGGTCATGGAGGTGGTGCTCACGCCGCACAATTCGTTCGGCACGGGCCACCACGCCACCACGTGGATGATGACGCGCGCCCTGCTCGACCTGCCGCTGGCCGGACGTCGCGGGCTCGACTTGGGCAGCGGCACGGGCGTGCTGGCTATCGTGGCGGCCAAATGCGGTGCCGCGCACGTCGACGCAGCCGACATCGACGACTGGTGCGAAGCGAGCTGCCGCGAAAACGCCGCGATGAACGGCGTCGCCGACCGCGTGCACCCGATTCTGGGCGATATTTTTTCGGTCGCCTCGCAACTCCACGACCACACTGCCGCTTCCGACCGTCCCCAGCCTTACGACTTCATTTTAGAAAATATCAATCGCAACATCCTGCTCGAAGCACTGCCCACGACCGCCCGACTGCTCGCTCCCGACGGCGTGTTGCTGATGAGCGGATTTTTAGAAGAAGACGTCGCGGTGCTTCGGACGGCTGCCGAAGAACACGGACTGCGCCACACGGCGACCTACGTCCGCGACGGCTGGGTGATGCTGCAATTCCGAAAAAAATAACGCATTTCAAAAGACCGGCGGTAGCGACGATAAGTTGCTGAACCGTAAAACGGTCTACCGCGCTAATAAAAAAAATGAAGAGCTACAAAGGACGGGGCATCGTGCTCCACACGCTCAAATACGGCGATTCGTCGCTCGTGGTCTATCTGCTGACCGACGTCGGCGGGCGGCGCAGCTTTTTGGTGCAGGGCGTGCGCGGCCGCGCGGGGCACGGCTCGAAACTCGCGTTGTTCCAGCCCGTCTTTCCGGTCGAGTTCGAGGGGCTCGAATCCAATCGCATGCAGATGCACCGTTTCAAGGAGGTGCGGGCCGGATTCGGACTGCAAAACATCCCGTTCGACGTCCGCAAATCGACCATCGCGCTCTTTATGGCAGAGGTTTTGTATCGTTTGGTGCGGGAGAGCGAACCGAACGAACCGTTGTTCCAGTTCGTTTGGAACAGCATCGGGGCGCTGGATGCCATGACCGACGGCGTGGCCGATTTCCACCTGTGGTTTTTAGCCAATTTGAGTCGTTTTTTGGGGTTTTGTCCCGGCAACGAATACGTCGAAGGTGCATGGTTCGACATCCGCGAAGGGCTCTACTCGCTCCTGCGGCCGACGCACACCGGCTGCATGACGCAGGAATGCACCCGTCTGCTGGGGCGACTCATCGGCTGCGACGTCCGGCTGCTGGGCACGCTGGGCCTCAACCGCACGCAACGAGCCGAGTTTCTCGAAGCGATGCTGGCCTACTTGGGCTATCATCTCGAAGCCGTCCATGCCGTGCAATCCGTCCGCATCCTCCGCGAAGTTTTTTATTAAGGCTACGGATAGTCATCGGGATTCCGACGGTGGGAAGCGCTCTGACCGAATATAAAAAGGGTGGTAGAGACCACAACCAGCAGAAACACAGGGACGCTCTATCGCGCTAATAAAAAATGCCGCGTGAGCGGCACCTATAAATCCGACCGGATGTCGGAGCCGTAAAACGAAGTGCGGACTAAAAGCGTCCGGCGGAGGGGCCGGTTTGCTTGCAAACCCGCGTCAGGCGCCCGCAGCCAGCGTTAGGCCGCACGAGTAGGCGGAGACATCGTCGGAGAGGTTTTTGGGCACTTTTTGACGGAACAAAAAGTGCGGTTGTAAGAAAACCGTTGTAAGCGCGATAGACGGTCGTTCAGTTTCGCAAGGTTCCGGCCCGTCATTTGCAAGAAAAACAATCATGAAACGCACCTTATTATCGACCATACTATTCGCGCTGGCGGGGCTGGCGACGGAATCGGCGACGGCGCAGGGACAACAGCCGCAGGAGCGACTGCCCCAAGAACGGCAACCGTTCCGTCCCGAGACGACCCCACCGAAATCCCTTTACCAGCTGCCCGATTCGCTGGCCGGTTGGACGGTGTGGCGTCCGGCGGCCGACGACCCGCAGTACGAGGCGCTGTCGGTGCGCGAAGCCGTGCCGATGACTTCGGTCGTGGTCATCCGCCGCGACCAGCTCCCCGCCCAAACGACCGTTCTGCTCAACAACACGCTGCGCGTCGGCCGTCGGCTCATCATCTCCAACGGACAGGCCGAAAACTGGGGCCCCTATCCGGCCGGAAATGCGGATGCCCGGACGATTTCGATGCCGATGCCCTGAATTTTAGGTATTTTCGCGTATTGCCGCGCCTGTTTTTCTTCCGAACTTTGCCGTGTAAATCTGCTAACTCGGAAGAAAAATGAAATCATCGTTTACTTTGCTGTGCCTGCTGACGATGCTCGTCGGTCAGGCCCGAACCCAATCCGACGCGCTGCCGACAGCCACCTCGCAATCGACCGACGCGGCGACAATCGAAGAACTGACGACGAAAGTCGACGCGCTCGAAAAGAAAACCACGACGTGGGACAAAATCGCCGCCCATTTGCCCCATGTTTCGGGGTACATCCAGCTTCGTTATCAGTGGGACGATGCCAAGGAATCGTCGTTCTCGGTGCGCCGCGCCCGCCTCGACTTCAAGGGCGACATCGCGCCGAAACTCGACTACCGTTTGCAGGTGGAGTTCGCCTCGAAAGTGCAAATCGTCGATGCCTATGTGCAGTACAAGCCGTTCCGCCAGCTCAACCTGAAAGTCGGCCAGTATAAGGTGCCCTTCTCTATCGAAAATACCGAATACGTACCGCTGAAATTCGAGTTCATCGAATACCCGATGGCGCTGCGCAAGCTGATGGGATTCAGCGAAG
The DNA here is from genome assembly GCA_947178455.1 of uncultured Alistipes sp. Lineage (GTDB taxonomy): Bacteria > Bacteroidota > Bacteroidia > Bacteroidales > Rikenellaceae > Alistipes. The sequence goes on from CAMWYI010000031.1 coordinate 4,012, forward strand.
TCATCGGCGGTGAAACCCTCTCGGCGACGGGCCGCGACATGGGTCTGACCCTTTACGGCGGCTTCGGCAAACGCGACGGCCGCAACTGGATAACCTATGATTTGGGCGTTTTCAACGGTTCGGGCATCAACACTGCGGACAACAACCGCTCGAAAGATGTCGTCGGTCGTTTGGCACTGCATCCGGCCAAAGGGCTGACCGTTTCGGGTTCGTACTACTGGGGCGAATACGGCAAGGCCTACCTCCAACGCCGACGTTATGCGGCCGGTATCTGTTACGATCGCGGGGCGGTAGTCGTGCGCAGCGAATGGGTCGGCGGCACGACGGGCATCGCCGCGACCGACGACGCTCCGGCCAATCAGCTGCACAGCGACGGCTGGTACGCCATGCTCGGCTGGCGCGCGCTGCGGTCGCTGATGCCGGTCGCCCGTTACGAAAGTTTCTATGCCGATAGCGACCGCCGCGCCTCGACGCGCCAGACCAACTATACCGCCGGATTGCTGTGGCAACCGCTCAAACAGCTGCGCCTGCAAGCCAACTACACCTACGAAGAGTATGCGGCGGCGAAGCACAAAAACGTCGTTTCGGTGATGCTGACCGGCATATTCTAATAACAAACTTAAATAAACACAACCATGAAACTTCTCGAAAAATTGCGCACCGAAGACTGGGTGACCGTGTGGATGAGCATCCCGCTTCTGGTGCTGGCCGTGTGCTTCCCCAAGGCGATGCCCAGCGTGCCGTCGACTCTCGTCGGCGGGACGGCGTGGTACAACATCGCCGTGTTGTTCGTCATCGTGCTGGCCGTGCTCTATGCCGGTATGGCCATGCTGCGCCGACCGATGAAAGGCCTGTTCCTCTCGCTGGTCGCGGTTTTCGCACTTTCGCTGCTGGCGCAGGTCGTCGCCAAAATCCCGCAAGTCTCCTATTACGGATTCGAGTCGGTCTTCTTCTCGGTGATTTTCGGCCTGATTATCCGCAACGTGTGGCACGTGCCCGACTGGATGAAACCCGCCATTCAAGGCGAGTTCTTCATCAAGATAGGCGTCGTCTGTTTGGGCGCGACGATTCTGTTCAGCGACGTGATGAAATCGGGTACGTTCGGACTGATACAGGCCTGCTTGGTCGTGGCCGTCGTGTGGTTCTTCGCGTTCTTCGTGGCGCGGCGGTTGGGCGTCGACCGTTCGACGGCCATGGTGCTGTCGAGCGGCGTCTCGATATGCGGCGTCTCGGCCTGCATCACGGCGGCCCGTGTGGCCGGCGGCGATGACCGCAAACTCTCCTATATCGTTTCGCTGGTGCTCATCGTCGTCGTGCCGATGATTTACCTGATGCCTTGGCTGGCCGACAAGGTGCTGCCGCTGCTGTTCTCCGACCCGAAAATCATCGAGGAGGTAGCCGGAGCATGGATTGGCGGCACGATCGACACGACGTCGGGCGTCGCGGCATCGAGCACCATCGTCGGCGAAGCGGCCAACCAGCATGCGGTCATCATCAAGGGGGCGCAGAACGTATTGATAGGCGTCGTGGCGTTTTTCATCGCGCTCTACCTTTCGTCGCGCGGCGAGAAAGGCGGCACGACGGCTCCGTCGCTGGGCATCGTATGGGAGAAATTTCCCAAATTCATCTTGGGATTCGTAGCGGCCTCGCTCGTATTCAGCCTGTTGCAGACAAACGGCGTGCTCGCCGCCTCGAAGCCGGTCGAAGCCAACGTAGCCAAGATGTTCTCGACGCTTTTCTTCTCGCTGGCGTTCGTCTGCATCGGACTGGACACCCGTCTGAAAGACATCGTATCGAAAGAGAACCGCAACGCGCTGTGGGCATTCCTAACGGCGCAGGTGTTCAACATCGTCGTCACGCTGGTCGTCGCGGCCGTGCTTTTCGGCGTGCTGAAACCGATGTGGAACTGACGCTGCAATAGCAGAAAAAAAGGCCCCCGCAGAGCAATCCGCAGGGGCCTTTTTATTAAGGTTCCGGTTCGATGCCGGTCTGCTGCACGATGCGCTGCCGGACGTAGCGGCGCAACCACCGGAAAACCGGCGCATCGGAGATTTGCGCGGCGTTTTCCAAAAACGACCAAAATTCGACGCCGCAGGTGAAGCCCGTGAAGAGCCGCGCGGCGTTGAGATGCAGAAAATCGAGCACATACCGGTCGACGAGCCACGCCATGACGATAGCCGTCAGCGTCAGCGCCAATTTCAGCACTGTGCGCCACGCCTTGCGGCTCTCGAAGTACCACGTTCCGCCCGCCCGACGGGTCGCGGCACGGTCGGCCGCGGTGCCCGTCACGAAATCCACGCCGATGAACAGCATCGCGCAGACAATCATCGGAGCGACGGGTGCGAAGACGGCGGCCAACCCGGCCGCCGCCCCGCTAACGAATCTGCACCAACTTTCCATCGAGCGTACAGCGTTTGAGGACATTCTTCTTGGGGTCGTACTCCGGATAGTCGTCGGCGCGCTCTTCGATGCGGGCCACCGCACGCAGCAGCAGTTCGCGGGCCTCGCGGCGCAGCGAGTTGCGCAGACTGCGGCGCGCTTCTTCCGTCGCGGGGGTCGCACCGTCGAGCTTCGGGGCGGTCGTACCGCAGCGTCCGGTGCGGATGTCCAGCCGCGGCTGCACCAACAGACGGGTGTAGAACGCCAGCGGAGCCGCCAGATACTGGTCGACGAAGCTGCGGTTGGTCTCCATCATCAGCCGGTCGTAGAGCTCGCGGCCGATGACCGGAAACAAATACCGCTCGGCCGCCGCCGCGATGTCGGCTTCGGCGATGAGTTCGGACGGCAGGTAGTCGTCCGGCGCGAATGCCAGCCGGACGACCTGTTCGGGTGAAATCAAAACGTTCATATCAGTCGATGCTTCGGATGTTGTACTTCGTGATTTCGGAGAGGAAAGCCTGCTGGCGTTCGTCTTCGGGGTCGTAGTCGAGACCGTCGGCCTTGCGGGCTTCCCACACGCGCATGTAAATGGGTTTCGAGCGGGTCGGCGGACGGTTCACCACCTGCAACGACGCGGCGTCGACGCCCAGCACGCTGCCCAACACGGCCCGAATCGGCTCCAACAGGTCGGCCTGCTCGGCCAGAATCACCGTATTGAGGGCGATTTCGTACTCGTGCAGGATGCGTTCGGCGTTGAATCCCGATGCGTAGTCCAGTCCGCTCAACGCGCGGAACCACGAGTGGGCCACCACGATGTCGCCCGTCGCCTGTTCGTGCAGCGCCTGCCAGTCGCCCTCGTTCTGCGAAGCGATTGGGATGAAGCGCGAATGGTCGTTCTCGTCGCCGCCGTCGCGGATGACGAACATCACTTGTCCCGGATTGCCGGCGAAACGTTTTTCGGCCAGCCGCACGATGCGTTCGGCGTCGGCTTCGTTGTCGACCGACGAGTCGAGCAGCATCACGCCCGAAAGCTGGAACGAATTGTCCAGCCGCGAGATGTTCCAGCGGTCGGTCTTGTAGGCGATGGCCGAGACGCCGAATCCGGCGATGTAGGGCGGCACGCCGTAGTGCATGTACGTCGGTTCGTAGTCCTTGTAGTGGATGACCGCCCGCAGCGAGCCGTCGTCCTGCTCCTCGAACAACGGATAGAGGGGCAGCGTGCGGGCTTCCGACGGGCGGAATGCGGCCCAGTTGTGGTGAAGCAGCACGTGCTGCGAATCGCGGGCCACGCGGCACCGCGACGCATCCTGATGATAGAGCGACAAGAACGTGCGGTCGGCGTCGGTTACGATTTCGAGAAAGGCGTTGCCGAACAGGGCCTTGTCCAGCGCCAGTTTGTTGAGCACCTGCCGCAGCGTTTCGCCCTGCCCGTTGACCTTGCGGACGAACTCCGCCAGACGGGGCTGCTGCACCTCGTCGCAGACGAAGCCCTTGCCCGAAATGTAGTCGGCTTTGTCGTTGATGATGCGCCGGTGGGTCGTCGAGCGACGGGCCATTTGCGCCAGCGCTTCGGGAAAGAGGTTGTCGTCGCCCCAACGCCAGAAACGGTCGCTTTCAACCCGTTGCGCCCCGACGGTCAGATAGGGTTCCGAACGGTTCGACACCACGATTGCGTTTGTTTTTCTTTTGTCCATATTTTTATTAAGGGTAGTTTTGCGGCACGCGAGTACGGCGGATATTCAGCTTGCGGCCCGCGTCGGTTGAATAAATTGCTTTTTCCTTTCGACCGTGCAGCCCATACCGGTCGAGCAATACCACTGCACTCCGGTAAAACATCCTTCCGACCGTATGTTCCGTGCCATTTAATAAAAAGCCGCACCTGCGCTCCGGCAGGCGCGGCGGCGGAAACGGCCTTACGCTTTGCTGGCGTAAGCGATGAGATGGTCATCGAGGACGGAACAGCCCGCCATGAAGACCGCACGCTGACGGTTCTCCATTTCGTCGGGGTTGTACCACATGCGCACCTCGTTGCCCGGGAAGTCGACCGTGTTGACGGCCAGCACCAAGTTGCGGCGGTCGGTCAGGAAGCAGAACGACTCGTCGAACGACGTTTCGGAGAGGTAGGTGCCCAGCCGGACGTCGATGACCGGAATGCCGTGATAGGCCAGTCCCTGACGGCCGGCGGTCTCGCCCGAGTAGGCCGATTCGACCCCTTTACCGTCGAGGTACTTCTCGTAGAGGTTGTAGATGTCCGACGTCACGAAGAAAGCGAGCTGCCCTTCGGGTTTGGCATCCTGCACCGCAATGTCGACATGTTCCCACAGGTTGTCGAAAATCGAAACCGGCGTTTTCGGGTCTGCGAGGTCGTCTTTCGAGTAGTTGGTCGAGTACGCATTCATGTTTTCCACACCTGCTTGAATGGCTTTCAGGAAACCGTCGAAGGTGTTGAATCCGCTCTTCGCATCGGTGTCGCCCAGCCACATCGTAGCACGGATGTTCTCGGCCAGCGTCTGTTTGAAAAGGGCGGTTTCGGCCTCTTCGAGCTGGGTGCCGGTCAGGTCGTCCATGTTGACTTCGGGGTTCGACGTGATTTTCTCGTAAACCATCGCGAAGTAGTCGGCCGCCGCGAAGCCCAGTTCGGCCTTCACGCGCTTCATGTCGATGATTTTCTGGGTTTTCTCCGCGTGTGCGCCGCCGTCCCAGCCGGTCGAATCGTACTTGTGGAGGATGTTGTGTTGGCCGTTCCACAGCTGCACGGTCGTCGGAACCGGCATGTTGTAGAGTACGCGCACGCCCAAATCGACGGCCGACGGGCCTTTCAGCATGGGGCGGAAGAAGATGTGTTCCAGTTCGGAACCGGTGTACTGTTTGGAATTTTCCAAGTAGCTCATAATGATTGGTTGATTAGAAATTAGGAATAATGGATTTTTTCGGCAGTGCAACCGATGTTTCTTTTTCGGGACGACGCATCGCGTCGCGCGGGCCGAAGCCTCCGCCGGCGGAGGCCCGCCCATAGGCGTGCTCCGCAGACTTCGGCCCGCAAGAAATCTCGCTGTTTTCGGTAAAAACCTCTCTATCGGGAGGAGTAAAAAACGTAACTTATGAATTTTTATGCTTTACGCATCGGCGAAGCAGCGCGCATCTTCGGCATAGGCCCGTTCGTTCGACGTTCGGAGCGTTTCGCCGTAAGAGGGGTCTTCGCGGGGACGGGTCTGCGTCGGGCCGAATTGCGCACGGGCTTCTTCGGCCGCCAACTGCGAGCGGCGGCGGAGTTCTTCGCGCGCGTCGTCCTCGAAGTGGAGCACGTTACGGTCTTCGGGCAACTCGCCGCGTCCGTCGTCCGACGGCTTCCAGCCGATGCCCACCGTCGCAAGCAAGCGTTTCCAGCCACGTACGCGCGGTTGTCGCGCTTCATCGGAGGGTGCCGCCTCCGTCGCTTCGACGATTCGGTCGGCCAGTCCCGCTGCAATCGCTTCATCGGGCGAGAGCCAGCGGCCGTTGCCGTTGTTCTCGGACATCAGCGCCTCGAACTCTTCGGCCGGACGGCCCGAACGCGCGGCATAGACCCCTGCGATGCGGGCATCGGTCTGACGCAGCAGTTCGATGCGGCTTTCCAGTTCCGCCGCATTGCCTTCAGTGGCGCACACGGCATTGTGGATGAGGTAGAGGGCATTGGCCGACAGTTCGCGGCACCCTTCGGTCGCCGCTTGGGCGATGATGGTCGCCGCCGACGCCGTGTAGCCGTAGCAGCGGGTCGTGATGCGGGCGTCGAGCGTGCGGAGGGCGTCGTGGATGAGCAGCGCATCGTTCACGTCGCCGCCCGTCGAGCGGATGTTGACGACCACCTCCGGCGCCTTGACCTCCGCGATGCGGCGCAGGGCCTCGCGGAACTTATCGTACGTGGCGACCTGCTCTTCGGGAGCCTCGAACTGCCACTCTTCGGGCACGCCGATCGTCCCCTCGATGTCGATGTGGCACGTATCGGCCGCATCGACGATTTGGATTTCGGATTTCATGTGTGTGATTCAGTTGTGGGATTTGAGTTGTTTGTAGAAGGCGTTGCGCGCCTTTTCGTAGGAGCAGCAGAACTCGACGGCGACCGCTTCGAGGGCTTCGCAGCGGCGCATGCCGTCGCTCTCGGCACGCCGCACCGCCTCGTAGATAGCCTGCCGCTCGCAAGCTGCGATGTCGATGAATCCGGCATTCATCAGTTTTTCGACCGCCTCGCGCGGCGGCAGCTGACCGACCGCCGTACACAGCACATCGGCGAATCTTTGTTCCAGAGTTGTCATTTTTTATTAATTTTTTTCAAAAATGCAGTGATGAAACATATAGGAATGGGGTCAGGCATCCTCCGGCTGCCGCTCGAACGTTCCGCGCAGCGCATGGGCTTGGGCATCGTAGCTTTCGATTGCCGCCAGCGTCGCCCGCACCACGCCCTGCCCCGTGTCGATGCGGAATACCGAGCGGATGTTCGGCAGCCCCAGTTCCGGCACGAAGAGCGCTTCGTACTCGTCGGGTGCCACACGCAGCGTCAGCGTGATGCGTTCCAGCGCTCCTTCGCGGGCAGCCTGCCGCGCATAAAAACGGTTCAGCCCCTGCACGCCGTCGCGATTCTCGAAACCGAGCGTGAACCCCGCCGTCGTCGCATCGCCCGCGAAGTGGAACGCTGCCAGCGGATAGCCCCCGCCGTTCGACGGATAGCCCCACCGCTCCTGCTCCGGCAGCGCATGCAGGCCCGCATAGCGCACGATTCGGGGCGTCACAGCCGCTTCGTCCGGCGTCAGGTCGTCGCGGTCGCCCATTTCGAGCAGCAAGGCCGACGGCGCGTTGCGATAGTGGCCCGCCGCACTGACCGTCGGCGCGAACAGCGAGTTGCGATAGACCTTTTCGCCCGCGAGCGTCGCTTTCGATTGCGCGTCATGGCTCCACGCGCCCAGCGTCCCGCCCGTCTCGGCTTCGAGCCTGCGCACCGGCCCGTCGCCCTCGCGGTAGCACCACGTGCGCCGTTCGTGCACCTTCGGCGCGATGTCCTGCCGCACGACCGGTTGCAGCCGATCGGTTCGGTCGCTCCAATCCGCTTCCGGCCCCTGCCCGAAGAAATCGTCCGCCGGTTCGATGCACACGGTCTTCGTCGCCTCGTCGGTGTGGAATCGCAGGTTGAACAGGTGCGCCACCGCCCGCAGCACCTCGATTTGGCGCACTCGCAGCTGGGCTACCTCGCCGAAATCGAGATTCGACCCAAATCCCGGCCCCGTGCGGAAGACCGGTTCCAGCGAACACTCCTTGTGCAGCGTCAGGTTCATCCCCGTCTCGGCCCCCGCGAAGTAGATGTGGTAAAAATACTTCGGCGAGGTCGGCGTCACCAGCTCCGTCGCCGTGCTCACGCGCACTTCGACCGTCGTCTGCCCCGTTTCGCCGACGTGCCCGTCGTACAGGGCCCAGTCGCCCGTATAGGGCACCCACCCCGCACCGTTGGCGACATAGAGCACCGGATTGGAAAGCGCGCCCGTCGTCGGGGTCGTCGCCTGCGCCGAGCGGGCCGCGAAATCCAGCCACACCACCTCCGACGCGCCGTTGCGATAGGTCAGCCGGTAGCGTGCACCCGCCGTGTGGTCGAAGACTATCGCCCGATAGGTGTAGTTGGTCGTCAGCGCATTGCGCCGGTCGACATGGCGGTTCGTCAGCTCGAAACGCACCTCCGAGCCCGGGCTGAGGTAGAGCGTATCGAACCCTTTGAGCCGCGTGCGGCTCGCGATGCGGTAGTCGGTCGTGTAGCGCAGGTAGTAGTCGAATCCGACCCGCACGGCCGTCGGCGGCACGAAGGCGATTTTGCCGTTCTGCATGCGGAAGCAGCCGCCGTTGTTGGCCAAATCGGCAATCGGTTCGCCGTCGGCATCGAGCGTCTGGGGGGTCGCCGTTTCGACGATGTTGCCCACCGTGTTGTAGATAGCCGCCGGATCGGCGAATACCCGCCCCGTCGGGCTTGCCTGCGCCGTCGCCGGAGCCAGTCGGCGGGCATGGAATCCCATGCGTGCCGTCGCCGCTGCGGTGTCGTGCGACGCATAGGCCCCGCTCATGTAGAGCGATTGGAAAAACGCGCCGTGCAGGAACTCGCTCTGCACCCGATAGCCCGCCTGCCCGAAAATCGCCTCGACCACCGTGCCGAGATGCAGGAACGGACGGTAATCGTCCACCGAGAGCATCCGTTCGACCGGCATCAGGTCGTCCGAATCGTTCGCGCGCGGGTACTCGTCGCGATGCACCGGAAAGAATCGCACCGGCGTGTCGGCCGTCCAGCTGTCGCATACGGTCGTCGGCGTAAGCGCCGCCTGATAATCTACTCCCAGTTTGGAAAACATCGTTTGCGCCGCCTCTTTCGCCCACTGCGCTCCGCCGTCGCGCACCTCGAACACGTACTCCTCGTCCGACGCCGACAACAGCCGCACCGACCCTGCGAACAGCACCGCTCCTTCGTGCGTCAGTTCGGCCGTGTGGAGTTCGTCGTTGAAACGGGTCGCCGCATGGGGGTCGCGGGCGAATCGGGCTGCGGCATCGTTGCGGTCGGTCACCGGCAGCACGATTCGCAGCGTGCGCCCCTCGCGGCAGGCATCCACATCGGCCAGCGTCGCCGCGTCGTATTTCGGCAATTCGGGCATGCGGTCGCCCAAATCGCACCGTTGGCCGTCGATTCTCAGTTCCATGACTTCTTCTGACGTTTAGCAGCCCGAATCGTTATTTCTAAAAAACTCATCGTGCCGTGATTATGTACGACGGCCCGTTCGCTCACCACTTCGACCGGCACGTAGCGCCCCTCGTCGACCAGCCACACCTGCGGCGTGTCGACCAGTTCGGCAAGCCCTTCGAGCACTTCGCGCGTTTCGAGGGCCGAGCGCAGTTTGCGGCGGTACTCGCCCGTCGCCCGACCGACATAGCCGTCGGGGCCATAGGCATGGTGTTTCGTCGCTTCGACACCGGCCGTCGCCTCCACCGGAAAGGTGTAGTGTTCGAGCGAGCCCGCCCGGCTGCGCCACGCCAGCCGCACCGAGCCGCGCATGGGCTGCACCAGCGAGTAGACCACCTTGCCGCACGTTCCGGCGTCGATGGTGATTTTGTCCGCCCGCCAGTATTCCGACGTATTGAGCAGGAAGATGTGCAGGCCGCCCGACGGGATTTCGAAGGTATCGGCAATGGCATCCGGCCCGTATTCGGCGATGAGCGTCACTCGGTGGGGGCCCGACGTCAGCAGCGACAGTTCGTCGCTCGCCCCTACCGGAATCAGCCGCACACGGGGCATCGAGGTGAGCAGCGCCGGAGCCGAAACGGGTTCGGTCGAGGGCAGGAACATGCGGTAGGCCGACGTCGCCGTTGTTTGAGCGGCCGCCTGCACGGCCGGTTCCGCCGCCGAACCTGTTGCCGATTCGGCC
>CAMWYI010000032.1 GCA_947178455.1 uncultured Alistipes sp.
GGCCTTTGTTTAGTGCGCTGACAGAACGAAAAATCATTATACAGTCAATTCCATAAACCGAACGGTTATGAAAAAACACAATTTTTATGCGGGGCCTGCCATTTTGCCGCAGGAGGTGCTCGAACAGGCGGCCAAGGCCGTCCTCGATTTCAACGGCAGCGGCGTGTCGCTGTTGTCCATGTCGCATCGAACGAAAGATTTTGAAAATGTACTCGCCGATGCCGATGCGCTGTTCCGCGAACTGTTGCACATACCGGACAATTACCGTATTTTCTACGTCGGCGGCGGTGCCAGCACGATGTTCTATCAGGTGCCGGCCAATTTTCTCGGCAAAAAAGCGGGCTATGTGAATACGGGCGTTTGGGCCAAAAAGGCAATGAAGGAGGCCAAGTTCTTCGGCGAGGTCGAAACGCTGGCTTCGTCGGACGACCGGAATTTCACCTACATCCCCAAAGGATTCGCCATTCCGAAAGATTTGGATTACGTGCACATCACGTCGAACAACACGATTTACGGAACGGAGTATTTCGAGGATTTGACCTCGCCCGTGCCGCTCATCGCCGATATGTCGTCGGATATTCTGTCGCGGCCGGTCGACGTGTCGAAGTACGCCATGATTTACGGCGGTGCGCAGAAAAATCTGGCTCCTGCAGGCGTTACGTTCGCCATTATCCGCGAAGATATGCTCGACAGGCAGGCGCGCGAACTGCCTACGATGGTTTCGTTCCGCACGCACGTCGAGAACGGTTCGATGTTCAATACGCCTCCCGTGTTCCCGATTTATGTGTTGTACGAATCGCTCAAATGGTTGAAATCCATCGGCGGCGTGCCCGAAATCGAACGGCGGAACAAGGAAAAGGCTGCACTGCTCTATGCCGAAATCGACCGAAATCCGCTGTTTCGCGGTACGGTCGTGCCGGAAGACCGTTCGCGGATGAATATCTGCTTCGTCATGGCCGACGGCTACGAGGATTTGGCTCCCGAGTTTCTCCAATTCGCGACAGAGCATGGCATGGTCGGCATCAAGGGCCACCGTTTGGTGGGCGGATTCCGCGCTTCGTGCTACAACGCGCTGCCGAAAGAGAGCGTCGAAGCGCTGGTGGCCTGCATGCAGGAATTTTCTAAAAAGCACGAATAGATGGCGACCTATGCGAAAGTGCCTACGGGCTACGATGCCCTGACCGGCAAAGTCGAAGCATGGGAGTATTTCGAAATGAATGAAACGACGATTCTGAAAAGCATGAAAGTTCTTGTTGCAACCGAAAAACCTTTCGCGAAGAAGGCCGTCGAGGGCATTCGCGAAATCATCGAACGGGCCGGCTTCGAGTTGGTCTTGCTCGAAAAATATACCGAAAAGGCCCAGCTGCTGGCAGCCATCGCCGATGCGGATGCACTGATAGTCCGCAGTGACAAGGTGACGGACGAAGTGATTGCGGCGGCGAAGCATCTTCGTATCGTCGTGCGTGCCGGTGCAGGCTATGATAATGTCGACCTTGCGGCCGCTTCGGCGCGCGGCATCGTCGTGATGAATACACCCGGCCAAAACTCCAATGCGGTGGCGGAACTCGCGCTCGGCATGATGATTTACATGGCGCGCAATCGCTATACGCCCGGCACGGGTTCGGAGTTGCGCGGCAAAACGCTTGCGATTCATGCTTACGGCAATGTCGGACGCTTGGTCGCCTGCAAAGGCAAGGCGTTGGGGATGAACGTAATTGCCTACGACCCGTTCGTTGCCGATGCACAGACGTTCGCGGCCGACGGCGTGGAAAAGGTCGATTCGGTTGCCGAATTGTACCGGCGGGCCGATTACCTTTCGCTGCACATTCCCGCGACCGACGAAACGAAAAATTCGATCGGCTACGACTTGCTGATGTCGATGCCCAAAGGTGCGACGCTGGTCAATACGGCCCGCAAGGAGGTAATCGACGAGCAGGGAGTGTTGCGGGCACTGACCGAACGCGAAGACCTGAAATATATCACCGACATCGCTCCGGCCAATCAGTCCGAAATGGCGGAACGATTGGGAACGCGATTCTTCGCCACGCCCAAAAAAATGGGGGCCGAAACCGCCGAAGCGAATATCAACGCAGGATTGGCGGCGGCGAACCAAATCGTCTCGTTTTTCAAGGAGGGAGTAACCCGTTTCCAAGTGAATAAATAGCAAGGAATTTATGGTACGCATCAAACCTTTTCGCGGAATACGCCCTCCGAAGGAGTATGCCTCCGAAGTGGCGTCGCGGCCCTACGATGTGCTGAACTCCGCCGAGGCGCGGGCCGAAGCGACGGAACGTTCGCTGTTGCACATCATCAAGCCCGAAATAGATTTCGAGCCTATCGCTGACGAACATGCGCCGGAGGTTTACGCCAAGGCGGTCGAGAATTTCCGCAAATGGCGGGAAAACGGTTGGCTTCGGCAGGAGCCGGAGGCGTGCTATTATATCTATGCGCAGACGATGGACGGCCGGACGCAGTACGGACTGACCATGTGCTGCCACTTCGAGGATTACCTTTCGGGGGCTATCAAGAAGCACGAGTTGACCCGTCCCGACAAGGAGGAAGACCGCATGATTCATGTCCGCAACCAGCAGGCCAATATCGAGCCGGTTTTCTTCGCCTATCCCGACGATGCCGAAATCGACGCCATTGTCGCCGACGTGGTGAAAACCAATGCGCCCGAATACGATTTCACGGCGGCCGACGGATTCGGCCACAAATTGTGGGTCATCCGCGACCGAAAGACCAACGACCGCATTACGGAGATATTCGCGGGTATTCCGGCGCTTTACGTCGCCGACGGACATCACCGAACGGCGGCCGCAGCGCGCGTCGGGGCTGAATGCAAGGCGAAAAATCCGCACCATACGGGCGACGAGGAGTATTGTTACTTTTTGGCGGTTACATTCCCTGCGAGCCAGTTGCGCATCATTGACTACAACCGCGTCGTGCGCGATTTGAACGGGTTGACTTCCGAGCAGTTCTTGGAGCGCTTGAAAGAACGCTTTACGGTCGAAGAAAAAGGCGCGGAGGAGTATCGTCCGGCGGCCTTGCACGATTTCGCGATGTATCTGGACGGTCGTTGGTGGCGTCTGACTGCCAAGCCGGGCACTTACGACGACCACGACCCTATCGGTGTGCTGGATGTCACGGTACTCTCCAATCAGGTGCTGATGCCCGTGCTGGGCATCGAAGACCTGCGGACGTCCAAACGCATCGACTTCGTGGGCGGAATCCGAGGCTTGGGCGAACTCAAACGGCGGGTGGACAGCGGCGAAATGCGGGTGGCATTCGCACTCTACCCCGTTTCGATGCAGCAGTTGATAGACATCGCCGACACGGGCAACATCATGCCGCCCAAAACGACGTGGTTCGAGCCCAAACTCCGTTCGGGCGTGGTCATCCATTCGTTCGAGGAGCAGTGATTCCGCTGCTGTGTTTGATAAAATCGCCCCTGCCGCTTTTTTGCCGTAGGGGCGATTTTTTACAGGGTGTGGCGGGGGATTGGGAAATGTTTGCTTTTCTTCCGAAAAATTCCTATTTTTGTCCTAACCTAAATTTAGGAGAGTATGGCTAAAATCAAAGGAGCTATCGTTGTCGACAGCGAACGGTGCAAAGGATGCGGGGTTTGCGTGGCTTCGTGTCCGTGCGAGGTGCTCGCGCTGTCGTCCGAAGTGAACGGCAAGGGTTATCCCGTCGTGTGGATGGCCCGTCCCGATGCCTGCACGGGCTGCGCTTCGTGCGGCGTGATTTGTCCCGACAGTTGCATCACGGTTTACCGGCAAAAAATCGAATAAGACTATGGCAGAGAAAGAGGTGAAGTTGATGAAAGGCAACGAAGTGATTGCCCATGCGGCGATTCGCTACGGTTGCGACGGTTATTTCGGCTACCCCATCACGCCGCAGTCCGAAGTGATGGAGACCTTGATGGAATTGAAACCTTGGGAAACGACCGGCATGGTGGTCTTGCAGGCCGAATCGGAGGTTTCGTCGATTAACATGTTGTACGGCGGTGCTGCCACCGGCAAACGGGTGATGACTTCGTCGTCGAGCCCCGGTATTTCGTTGATGTCCGAGGGTATCAGCTATTTGGCCGGAGCCGAGCTCCCCTGCTTGATTATCAATTGCCAGCGCGGGGGGCCGGGATTGGGTACCATTCAGCCGTCGCAGGGCGACTATTTTCAAGCGACGAAAGGGGGCGGACACGGTGATTATCACCTGATTGTGTTGGCTCCGAACTCCGTGCAGGAGATGCACGACCATGTGGCCGAAGCGTTCGATTTGGCATTCAAATACCGCAATCCGGCCATGATTCTGGCGGACGGTGCTATCGGACAGATGATGGAAAAGGTCGTCTTGTCGCCGCAGCGCCCTCGCAAAACGGATGCGGAGACTCGTGCCGAAGCCCGTGCTTGGGCGGCTTATGGCAAGACCTCCGACCGCGAGCGCAATATCGTGACCTCGTTGGAGTTGCAGTCCGAGAAAATGGAAATCATCAATCAGCGGTTGCAGGCCAAATACCGCGAATTGGAGGAGAACGAGGTGCGCTACGAAGCTATCGAGTGCGACGATGCTGAGTATGTCATCGTGGCGTTCGGTTCGTCGGCCCGCATTTGTTCGGCGACGGTCGAAATGGCCCGTGCCGAAGGGCTGAAAGTCGGTTTGCTGCGTCCTATTACGCTCTATCCTTTCCCGAAGAAGCAAATCGCCGAGTTGGCGGCTCGTGGCGTAAAAGGATTTCTTTCAGCAGAGCTGAATGCGGGCCAAATGGTCGAGGACGTTCGGTTGGCTGTCAACGGCAAAGCACCGGTAGAGCACTACGGCCGACAAGGCGGCATGCTGTTCAATCCCGACGAGGTGCTGGCGGCACTCAAAGAAAAACTGATTAACAAGTAAACGGCTATGGCAGAGGTTGAGATAAAAGAAGAGAATCGGGTCTATGCGAAACCGCGCCTGATGCTGGACAATACGATGCACTATTGTCCGGGTTGCAGTCACGGTACGGTGCACAAACTGGTCGCTGAAGTAATCGACGAATTGGGTTTGGCCGACCGGACAATCGGCATTTCGCCGGTGGGATGTTCGGTATTCGCTTACAATTACATCGACATCGACTGGATCGAGGCTGCGCACGGTCGTGCTTTGGCAGTTGCGACGGCGGCAAAACGGCTCAATCCCGACCGCATGGTCTTCACCTATCAGGGCGACGGCGACTTGTCGGCTATCGGTACGGCGGAGAGTATCCATGCGGCGGCGCGCGGCGAAAACGTCGTGGCGATTTACATCAACAATGCGATTTACGGCATGACGGGCGGTCAAATGGCCCCGACTACCCTGCTGGGCATGAAGACGGCGACGACTCCCTATGGCCGCGACCCGCGACTGAACGGCTATCCCTATAAAATCGCCGAAATGATGGCCCATTTGGACGGGGCGACCTACATCACCCGCCAAAGCGTGCACAAACCGGCCAACGTGCGCAAGTGCAAGGCTGCCATTAAAAAGGCATTCCAGCATGCGATGGACGGACAGGGCTTTTCGTTGGTGGAGGTCGTTTCGACCTGCAACAGCGGCTGGAAACTTTCGCCCGTTGCCTCGAATGAGTGGCTGGAACAGAACATGTTGCCCTACTATCCGTTGGGCGATATCAAGGACGTAAAATTGGATCCGACACGATGAAAGAGACGTTGATTATAGCAGGCTTCGGAGGACAGGGCGTCCTCTCGATGGGCAAAATTCTCGCCTATTCGGGCGTGATGCAGGATTACGAGGTGACGTGGATGCCTTCGTACGGGCCCGAAATGCGCGGCGGTACGGCCAATGTGACGGTCATTTTGTCCGATCGGAAAATTTCATCGCCCATTGCGCACGAGTTCGACACGGCGATTATTCTCAATCAGCAGTCGATGGAGAAATTCGAGCCGATGGTGAAAGCGGGCGGCGTGTTGATTTACGACACGAACGGCATCACGCGGCATCCGGTGCGTACCGATATTTCGGTTTATGCTATCGACGCTACGGCCGAGTGCGCCAAAATGGGACAGGCCAAATTGTTCAACACGATGATTTTGGGCGGATATTTGAAAGTCTCTCCTGTCGTCGCAATGGAGAACGTGATGATTGGATTGAAGAAGTCCTTGCCCGAACGTGCGTGGAAAATGCTTCCGGCCAACGAAGAGGCTATCAAGCACGGAGGAGAAATTATCCGCAAGATAGAGAAATAAAAACAGTATTCGCATGAAAGAGAGGCGTTCCCCTGTGCAGGGGAACGCCTCTCTTTTTCAGATTTGGAAAAATGGCTGCTACTCGTCGCATTCGATGTCGTATCGGTAATGCGCGTCGTCAGGTTCGCTGAAAGTGATGGTATATTTCTTTCCTTTTTCAAAATTATACGTATGTGGGTTCTCTTGGATCATGTAACGATAATAGTTGTTTTTTTCTTGCTCTAACACATAAGCAGGATAATGATAACCGGATGGAATTTCAAAATAGGGCGAAGTACCGGTAGATGTTCCGAAATCGTATCCGGCCAAAGGTTCGTTCTGTTGGCTGACAACTAAAAGTTCAGGTATGCCGTAATATGTTCCTTGTTTGGAAAACCGTACTTGGGTGGATGCTGTTTCGTGGGAAGATGTCTGCGACAGAACATCGATGAAATTTTGGACTGTTTGTTTGATTTTCTCTAAATCGCTGCCGAGCGAACTGCTGCAATCCAATAACAGTACGATGGCGGCGCTTCGTTTTTCTACAGTCGTTTCGGTCGATTTGTCGGGATTGAACTCCGAATTAACTTGCCACAGGCTGGTTTCCGGTATCCATTCCCATTGTTTGATGCGAGAAATCGTCAATTCGTTGTCGGCCTCGAATACGAGGTTGTCGAACGCGAACGAAATGTTAATCGAAGCGAGTACGCCTTTGATAGTATTGCCGCTACTGCTGCTTACTCCCTTGTATTCGATTTGGGTCAGGGAACCGTCGGTGAATATGCCCTCGATGTAACAGGTTGAGTTCGACGCATCGTCTACGGCGTCGAAAGTGAATCGGATTTTGACGTTGTTGTAAGGTTTCGGAATCGAGACCTTCAATGACTGGCTCGTGTTTTCTTTGTAGAGCGAAGCTGCGAGATTCATGAACTTGTCGTTGACTTCGTCCATGTTCGCTACTTCCATGACGTGTTCGTCATCATCGGAACTAGCCAAACCTTTCAAATTGGATAGGAATTGCGTGTCGTTCTTTACGTCTTGACCTTTCAGACCGATGGAATAGGCCTCGATGTTCAATCCGTTGACCTTGGTCGATTGGATGCGCGTTTGTATTGCTTCCAAATAGGCAGTTCCCGATTGATAAGTATCGTTCTTAGCGCTCGAACCTTGGTCGAGACCGTCAGTGAAAGTGATAATCGAGACGCTTTTGAGGTCGTTGGGGAATTTCGACTTTTCCAACTGCGATAAGGTATTTTCCATTGCGTAATAGAGAATCGTACCGTCGGCAGTTTCCAACGAGGAGACGAAATACTTGAACGAGTAGCAAGTACTGAGGTTCAGCAATCGGAATCCGGCATTCGCATAATAATAGCGACGTAAGTCGGAGTTGAAACCGGTAATACCTAAATAGAGACCGCTCTCGGTGTAATAGTCGTATTTACCCGTCTCGTCCTTATTTTCGTTGCCGTTTTCTTTTTCGTCGTCTTTCTCATCATCCTTTTCGTTATCCTTTTTCTCGTCTTCTTCTTGCTTGTAGTCGTTGGAAAAATTGTCGTCTGGAGATTCTCCGCACGATACGAATGCAAAAGCTATTGAGGCGAACAATAAGCTGTAAATTAATTTTTTCAACATAGGTGTTATTTTTTGTACCGTGTCCCTACGGCGTTTTTCAGTTTGGGATGGAATATAAAAAACGTGGGACAAAACTTAATCTTGCATTCTGAGGTCTTAGGAAACCTGTGGCACAAGTATAAAGTGAAGCCCACGTCATAAACGTGAGCATCAACTTCACTTCGTGTGCCATTGTTTGAAAGTTCCTAAGTTTCAGAATGCACGATGCAAAGCTAACGCTTTTTATATGTTGGTGCCGGCGTTTTTAGTACGTGGACGGCACGGAGTGAAAATCATTGTTTTCGATACGTTTCGGTGCGATTAGTTCATAGGCAAATTGTGTTTTGGGTTTATTTTACTATGCTCCAAAGGTACGATAATTTATTTGAAATCGGAAAATCCTTTCATTCTGAATGTAAAAAGGGGCGTTCTCAAACGAGAACGCCCCTTTGTTGTGTCGAAATTCGGGTCAAAAAGTGAATCCTACACGGAACAGCATGGCGTTCAGCCCTGTTCCCTCATGCTGGAATCGGAAGCCGAGATTGAACTTGCCGATTTGCACATCGGGGCCGATGCTCGCATAAAACTCCGTTCCCTCCGCAATACCGCCGATACCGATAGCGGCACCCAAATCGAGCGAAAGCGCGATAGCCGTCTTTTTCGAGAACGGATAATATCCTTTGATGTTGGCGAACAAAGGTGCTATGGTTGCCGTGTCTCCATCTCCGTAATAACCGTCGTAATCGTCGAGCAATCCATAGAAGTAATTGATTCCGAGACCGCCGCCGACGAATAGATACGGATTGATGCGCGCGCCGTGTACTGTTTCGACAACGACTCGGTTGGTATTGATTACATCGGATACTACGCCTATGCCTACTCCGTAGCCGATAGCGATTTCTCCTTGGTATCTCGGAAACTTACCGCTGAATTTCGGTCGGGATTTGGTTGCCGACAGGTCGGCGAATTTGTCGGTGGAGCCGTTTTCGTACTTGATGACGAATACCTCATCGACGGGAATGGTATAAACGGGCCCGTTGAGGTTGTCCCATTTCCGGTATTTGATTTCGGTAGCACCAACCTCCGTCACTTTGGCGCGGATTTCATCGGCATTTTTCTTCATGATGATGTCTTGCGCCGAAATGGCGGAAAAAGAGAACGTGTAAAGGAGCACGAGCAATGATTTTTTCATGGATAAATTCAGTTTGAGGGTTTGCTAATGTTTTAAGTATAAAAAACGTGGGACATAACTCTGATTTTGCTATCTGAGGTTCTGGAATAACCTGTGCAACCAAATGCAGAATGAGGCCCACGTTAGAAACGTGAGCGTCAAACTTCATTCCTTGGTTGCTATTTGTCGATTTTCCAGATTTTCAGATAGCCAAGTAACAAAGCTAACGCTTTTTATAGGTTCCGTGCCGACGTTTCCAGTATAGAGGCGGCACGGGTAAAAATTCCGAAGGTTCTTTCTCTGTTATTGCTCCATAGGCATACGCGATTAGTAGGTTTCCAAATGCAAATATATACAAATTTCGCAGGAATAAAAAAGGAGAGAGCCCGAACAAACCCTCTCCTTCGCAGTCCGATGTGGAAAATCCTACTCCACAGCGGCGCATTCGTTGACGAACGCTTCGGCCAACTTGGTCAAGGCGATGTCGGTCTTTTTCTCTCCGTTCAATATCTTCTCCAACATTTTCCGAACTTTCTTTTCGGGCAGGTATTCCGCCAACGCGCAGAGCGTTCCGTAGGTCGCGATTTCGTAATGCTCCACTTTCTGGGCAGCCAAAATCAGGCCTGCGTCACGAACGAAACTGTTGCGTTTGGTGTCGGAGATGATCGATTCCGCCTCTTTGAGCAATCCGACCATAGCATCGCACTTTTTGGCTTCGGGTTTCTCGCCCAACAGAGCGAATATGGTTTCCAGCTCGGCGATTTGCCGGTCGCCGTCGTTGTAGTGTTTGCTGAATGCCGCCGACAGCTGTTCGGTGGTAGAGGCCTTGCACATTTTCAAAAGCCCCTTTTTCAGGTGCTGTTCGGCCCAATAAATATCCTTGAGCTCGTCGACGAAAAAAGTGTGGAAATCCGATTGCGCGTCTCCGGTGTACGGGCTTTTCTTTTTGGCAGGCGCGGTCGTTTTCGAGCCGACAGCTGTTTTGGTCTTGGCGGTGGTGGTTGTCGACTTGCGACCGGTCTTTACCTCTTTTTTGTCGTTGTCATACGTTTTCATAGCGATGAAGTTTTTTGGTTTGCTCGATTGTTCGGCAAATTGTGTACCATAAAATCACGTTCGGCTATTCCGTTCGGGTGCGCAAGGCATCGTATTTGCAACAGCGAAACGAGAAAAACAATAGTTTTAGGAGTATGGAAAATCAAACGTATGCGATGCCGCTTATCGGTGACAAAGCTCCGACATTCGAGGCCGAAACCACGCAGGGGAAAATTCGTTTTCCGCAGGACTACAAGGGTAAATGGGTGATTTTGTTCAGTCATCCGTCCGATTTTACGGCGATTTGCACTTCGGAGTTCGTCTTGTTCGGGGCGATGCAAAAAGAGTTCGAGGCGCTGAATTGTCAGTTGGTCGGGCTTTCGGTCGGCACGCTTCCCAGCCATATCGCATGGCTGCGCTCGATTCACGACCGTATCGAGTACAAAGGACACAGCAAAGTCGACCTGAATTTCCCGCTAATTGCGGATATGTCGATGGAGGTAGCCCGAAAATACGGCATGATACAGCCGAATGCAAGTTCGACGGCGGCCGTGCGGACGGTGTTTTTCATCGACCCGACGGCGACGGTTCGGGCGGTTATTTATTATCCGGCCCAGTTGGGACGCAATTTCGACGAACTGAAACGGGTGTTGGTCGGATTGCAGACGGTCGATAAATACAAGGTGGCATTGCCTGCCGATTGGCGGCCCGGCGACGACATCGTAGTTCCGGCTCCCACGACTTACGACGGGATGGAGCAGTCGGCCGACGGCATGAAGTGCTATGAATGGTATTTCTGCATGAAGCCCCTGCCGCAAGCCGACACGAAAGCGGAAAAACCGCAGCCGGTAGAGGCATAGCAACAACGGCCTATTCGCTGAAGCGGTAGGTGTCGATGTCGCGGAAGCCCAACAACAGGTCGTGTACGGACATGCGTCGTTTGCCGGCGAGCTGGATTTCGCCGATGCGAATCCAGCCGTCCGCGCAGGCGACGGAGAGTTCTTCGTGCCAGTCGGTGCAGACGGTGCCGGGGGCGGCGACTGGAAGCGAGTCGTGGAAACGGGCGGCGAAAATTTTGGCGGTGTTCGTCGTCTCGCTGTTGCGGAACATCGGGCTCCATGCGGCTGGATAGGGCGAAAGGCCTCGGATGAAATCGACGATGCGTTTGCCGTTCCAGTTCCAGTCGATGCGGCAATCGTCCTTGAAAATTTTGGGGGCGGGTTTTAATTCAGGTTCGTCGATATGTTCCTGTGGTAGTGGTTTTATGTCGCCTGCGGCGAGGCGTTCGACCGTTTCGACCACAAGCGACGGGCCCAGATTCATCAGCCGGTCGTAGAGCATGCCGACATTCTCTTCGGGGCCGATCGGTACCCGTACTTGTCCGAGAATGGCTCCTTTGTCGATTTCGTGGTTGAGCAGGAAAGTGGTGACGCCCGTTTCGGTTTCGCCGTTGATGATAGCCCAGTTGATAGGCGCGGCACCTCGATATTGAGGCAGCAGCGATGCGTGCAGATTGAACGTGCCCAGTCGCGGCATGGCCCAAATCACCTCCGGCAACATGCGGAACGCGATGACGATGCCCAAATCGGGTTGCAGTTCCCGCATGGTGTTTACGAATTCCGGTGCTTTGAGTTTTTCGGGTTGTAGAACCGGCAGTCCCAGTTCTTCAGCCGCGATTTTCACAGCGCTTTTGTGCAGTTGCTGGCCGCGTCCGGCCGGTTTGTCGGGGGCCGTGACGACCGCCACGACGTTGTAGCCTCGTTCGACCAATGCCCGAAGCGAGGGCACGGCGAATTCGGGCGTCCCCATGAAGATGATGCGTATATCTTTGTCGTTCATACAGCTTTGTTGGTTGATTCTATCGGATTTCCGTCGGATGCCGCGATGATGCGTTCGAAATAACCGTTGCTTGTATGCGGAGCGGTCTCATTTGCATAATCCCAGCTTGTGGTTCATCCGTTCCTCTTTGGTCTCGAGGTAATGGAGGTTGTAGGGATTCGGAGCGATGACGATAGGTACGATTTCCTCGATGCTCAATCCGTATCCCTCCAATCCGGCCCGTTTCAGCGGGTTGTTGGTCATCAGACGCATCCGTTTGATGCCCAGTTCGCGGATGATGCTCGCGCCGACGCCGTAATCGCGTTCGTCGGGGCGGAATCCCAGTTCGATGTTGACATCGACCGTATCGAACCCTTGTTCCTGCAACTTGTAGGCGCGGATTTTGTTGAACAGGCCGATGCCGCGTCCCTCTTGGCTCAAGTAGACGACGGCACCCTTGCCCTCTTTTTCAATCATCTGCATGGCTTCGTGCAGCTGTGCACCGCAGTCGCAACGGCACGACCCCAGAATGTCGCCCGTAGCGCACGACGAGTGCACGCGAATCAAAACCGGTTCGTCTTCGTTCCATTCGCCTTTGGTGATAGCCATGTGTTCCAGCCCGTTGTTCTTTTGCCGGAATGCCGTGATTTTGAAATGGCCCCATTGGGTCGGCATATCGGCCGTTTCGCCCCGTTCGACAATCGACTCCTCTTTCAGCCGGTAGGCAATCAGCGAGGCGATAGAGATGATTTTCAGGTCGAATTTGCGGGCGATTTCGACCAACTGCGGCAGGCGGGCCATCGTGCCGTCGGGATTCATGATTTCAATCAACGCTCCGGCGGGTTGCAGTCCAGCGAGCCGTGCCAAGTCGACAGCCGCTTCGGTGTGGCCCGGACGACGCAGAACGCCTTTCTGACGGGCCCGCAGCGGATTGATGTGCCCGGGACGTCCCAAGTCGGTTGGACGGGTTGCTGGGTCGGCCAGTGCGCGGATAGTGGCGGCGCGGTCGTGAATGGACACGCCCGTTGTACACTCGTGGCCCAAGAGGTCGACCGTGACGGTGAACGGCGTCCCCAACAGCGAGGTGTTGTTCTCCTCCATCATGTCGAGTTCCAGTTCGTCGCAGCGTTCTTCGGAGAGCGGCGCACAAAGTACGCCCCGCCCCTCTTTGAGCATGAAATTGACGATTTCGGGCGTGATTTTTTCGGCGGCGACGATGAAATCGCCCTCGTTCTCGCGGTCTTCGTCGTCGACCACGATGACGATTTTTCCGTTGCGGAAGTCTTCGATAACCTCCTCTACCCTATTCAGTACCGTCTGCTTTGCCATGACGTTTGTGTTTGATAGCGTGTAACAATGCGGCGATGCGCGGTGCGATTCGTTCGCGCAGAGCCTTGATTTTTCCGGCATACCAGTCCGTGTCGAGCAGTGCCGAATCGTTGGTCGCCTTGTAGGTGAGATAGGCCGCGATGGGCGTCAGCACGAATGTCGACAGCCACATGCCGTAGATAGCGTTCCACGAGCCCTCTTTGGCCAGTTTCTCGCCCGAAAGGCTTATCATGTAGTAAATCACGAAGAAAATCACCGACACGACGACCGGCAAGCCCAATCCGCCCTTGCGGATGATAGCCCCCAGCGGCGCCCCGATAAGAAAGAAAATCATGATAGAAACGGGCAGCGAGATTTTCTTGTGCCATTCGACTTTGCTGCGGTAGAGCTGGTTGAGTGCCTCTTTGGTGGCTGATTCGTCGAATGCGAACATGTTGCGCGAATTTTTCGCCAGTGTGCGGGCCTGATTCC
>CAMWYI010000033.1 GCA_947178455.1 uncultured Alistipes sp.
ACCCTTCGCGGTCGAACGCGCTGCCCGGCCACCACCAGCGGACATAGGGCTTGTGTTCGGGTCGCGGGGCGCTTTCGGAGCGTTGCAGCGTCACGGCCATCAGCCCGATGACCACATCGTTCGACAGCGTTTCCAGTTCCAGCCGTTCCAGTTCGCGGGTCGGGTCGAGCGGCATATCCAGCAACAGGCCCGCGCCGCCGTCTATCTGTCGGCCGTAAACGCCCTCGATGCCCAGTTCGTCGCCCAGCTGTCGGCTGATGCGCCCCGTCGCGAAATGGATGCGATAGGGCGGCACCGCACCCGCTTCGGGCCGGAAGGCTCCGTTGTCGTAGTAAATATCCTGTTCGATAGGCACCCACGTCGTCGGGTTGACTAATTCGAGCGTTTGTTCCGTGCCGTCGGCATAGCGGATGCGGACGACGCCGTTGGCGATGCCGTACTGCATGTGGTTCGTCGAACCGGCCAGCAGCAGATAGGCGTGCGTCGCCCGTCCGTGCAGCGGGATTTCGGCCGTGTCGGGATAGTTGTCCCACAGCGAGGTGTAGCGGATGTTCTCGCCCGTGCGTGGCGTGCGGAACGGGATGCCGAGCGATGTCCGCAATAGGCTGTCGTCACCCACTAACGCTCGCAGGCCGCTGTCGTCGATTTCGGCTGTCTGCGTCGGGTGGCACCATTCGCCGATGCCCTGCGCGGGCAGTTGCAGCGTCGTGTAGGGCGGGCGCGGCGAGAGGTAGCGGTTTCGGAAAATATCGTTTACCGAAGCGTTGTAGGTCATCGCGACGGGTTCGCATTTGTCGGAATCTATGTCGTCGAATCCGGCTGCCGGTGCCGGTTTTTCGGGGCGGGGCAACTCTTCGGGACGCCACCAGCGCAGACCGTCGGCCGCCATTTCGCGGAACAGCGTGCAGCCCATGTGCCGCGAGGCTCCCGTCGGACGTGCTTCGGCGGGGGTGCCCCACACGATTTCGACGGTCGTCTGCGGTTCGGTGCCCACTTCGACGGCGATGACCGCTCGTTCAACGGAGGGTTCTACGGTCTCCCAGCGGGCCGTGTGCCCGTTGACCGTTACGCGTTCGATTGCGCCGCGTGCCGGTACTTCCAGCCGAATGGAGAGCGGTACGGCGAATCGCTGTTCGATGCGGTATTCGTCGCGTTGGCCGTCGCGGCGGAACGTGTAGGCGATGTCGTGCATCGAAATTTCGGCTTCGTTCCACGCGGCGGGGAATCCGGGCCGGAGCGACAGCCGTCCGTGCAGCGCATCGGGACGGATGCCGTAAAGCCCCTCGACCAGCGCGCGGCTCCAAACGCCGATCGGGTCGCCGAAGTCGCGGTAACACTCGCCCCGCGCCGCATCATAGTGGCTGATTTGCCCGAAATTGAGCGGCGAAGCGCCCATGTACATATTGTCCAGCGCGGTGCTTTTCATCAGCCGAAACGCCTCTTCCGACCGTCCGGCCTGCCAGTAGGCCAGTGCCGTGTGCATCGTTTCGGCAATGGCCACGTTGTTGATGCTCCACGAATAGGGTTTCCAGTCGGTGGTCGAAATCACGGCATAGTCCCCTTTCAGTCCTTCGGCTGCGACCGGTAGGTGCGGAATCGAATCGTCGACATAGCGGGTCGCCGTGTAGGCTTGGAACGGGTCGGCCGTCTCCGAATCTATGGCGTGGTAAATCGTCCACACCGCCGCGTCGGGGTGCAACCGCCGGTGGCCCATGAAGTCGCGGTACTCGGCCCAATGGCCGCAGTCGTTCATCCACAGCACCCCGTTCATCGCCGCAAGAATGGCTCGGGCTTCTTCGCGATAGGGCGCGGGGTCGAGGCCGAGCAGTTCGGCGATTTCGGCCGCCTTGCGATTGGCATAGTAGTTATAAGCCGACGAGTGGGTCACGGCTCCGGCCGTGTAGTAGAGCGCATCGCTGGCCCAGATACAGCAATAGGCGTCGTAAAGGTGGTCGCCGTCGGGGTCGAAGTTACGTTTTTCCCACGCCAAGTGGCGTTCGATGACCGGAAATATCCGGCGGGCATACTCCTTGTCGCCCGTCCATGCGAGGTGACGCAGCAGTTCGTCGATGTAGCACAGATTCATGTCGTAGTGCGACATCTCGTCCCGTTTGCCCGGACGGCGCGTGAGGTAGCCGTCGCTGTACATCGGCGTACCCCAGCGTTTTTCGGCTCGGGCGAGGTTGAGGGTCGTATCCTGACGCGGGTGGGCATAGACGGGCGGCCTGTCCGTAATCTGATTGGCCGCATACGTGTCGAAATGTTTGCGCGAGCGGTCGTGCCAGCCCAGCGCATCGCCCGCATAGGCTCCGCGCCAGCCGCTGTACGGCGTGCGCCAGCCGACGGCCCCGTGCAGCCATGCTTCGCCGCTCCAAATGCCGTCGGCCGCCAGTGCCAGCGCTTCGCCCACCGGCGTGATGTATGGGTCGGGCGTGCGGATGCGGAGCGATTGCGCCAGTTCGGCGCGTTGCGCTTCGGCTTCGGCGAAGCGTGCCGCCAATGCTTCGGGCGTCGCGCAGTCCGCCTGCGTTGCATCGGGATAAACGGCCATGTAGCGCACCTCGTGCGGGGCGAGCGTGAAATCCGCCTCCAACGACGGATACTCCGTCACGGCGATGCGGTCGGTGGGCAAAGTGAGCCGCAGCACGGCCCGCTGTTTGGCCCCGTATTCCACCGCGACGCAGCTGCCGTCGACATGGTAAAGGTTGCCTTTGCAGTATTCGGGTTTGAAATCGAAACAATCGGGCTTGTCCACGCCGAGGTCGCCCTCGCGGTAGAATTTCTTGTCGGCCACGCCGCCGAACGCGATGCCGATGCGTTCGGGCCGGTCGCCGGTGTTTTCGATGCGCCACAGGGCGGCGTCTTCCGACCGCAGCACCTGCGCCTCGATGACTACACGGTCGTCCAACCGATAGCGCATGCGGCCCGCTTCGTAGCGGGCCGTGCAGTGGTCGTAGTCGATGTCGAATCGCAGATTGCCGCCCATGCGGGGCAGATAGAGCCCGAACTCGGGCCGGTCGCTACACTCCATGCGGAATCCGGTGTGGGCGCCGTAGAGCGCGCGATTGAATTTGCGCGTGCCGTCGACGATTTCGACGCCGTTGCCGGCCGGCCGATAGCGCAGCGTGCGCGGCTCGGAGGACGGCAAGTTCCACGAATAATCCTCGTTGATTGCCGCCGGTTTGACGCTCTGGGCGATAGCGGGTACACCGACGGCCGCCAGCCCCGCCCACAAAAGAAACAAGCGCTTCATCGTCGGCAGCGTCACGGCATCGGTTTCAGACCTTCCCAGCGGACTTCCCACGTGCCGTCTTTCGGGAATCCCGGATTTTCGATTTCGCACCCGTCCCAACCGGCGCACATCAGCGCGACGGCCGTGAGCAGTCCGCCGTTGCCGGGCAGATAGCAACGCAGACGGGCGTCTTGGTAATTGTGGCCGTTGGGCAGATAGGTATTCGTGCGCTTGGGCATCAGCAGGGCATCCACCGCCTTGCGGGGTTCGCCCATGCGCACGGCGTTCATGGCCGTCATCGGGTAGTCCCAGCCCCATGTCTTGTCCCA
Source organism: uncultured Alistipes sp. (assembly GCA_947178455.1). GTDB lineage: Bacteria > Bacteroidota > Bacteroidia > Bacteroidales > Rikenellaceae > Alistipes. The sequence goes on from CAMWYI010000033.1 coordinate 3,562, forward strand.
GTTCCAGTAGGCGTAAATCCAGTCGAATGTTTCGTGCATGGTCGATTCGTGCACGAGGGGCGATGCGGGCAGAATTCCGACGGCACCCAGCACGGCCATGTGGTCCGACGTGAAGCGGATATCCGCATAGGTGTCCGGTGCCGTTTCGGCGGCGAGGTAAAGCCCGTCCTTTTCGGCCAGCGGCGAGAGTTTGTCCATGATAGCGTCCCATTCCGTGTTGCGCGGTTGCCCTGCCCGTTCGCGCCATTGCTGGGCGACGGAAAGCGCGAAATGCCAGTACGACAACTCGAACGGCGGATTGACCGTTTCGGCGGCCCGCAGGGTTTCCTGTGCCGGAATGATGCCTTTCAGCACATAGCGGTCGTTCATTTCGTCGTAGGTCGCGAACGAGGCCATGAATTTGGCCGTTTCCTGCACGAGGTCGTAGTATTTTCGCAAAAATGCTTCGGAGGGATTGGCGCGGTAGACGAGTTCGGCCAAGTAAATCAGGTGCGGCTGCTGCCAGATGAGGAACGAGCCCACTTTCGAGGGGGCTTCCATGCCCGACGGGTCGGTCATCTTCATCCAGCGGATGCCGTCGAATCCCTGCCGTTCGGCGATTTCGCGGGCGGCGGGTTCGACCGTCGCGTACCATTCGAGCGCACGGGCGAGGAGTTGCTCGCGTCCCCACAGAGCGAACTGCGCCTCGTGCCACCAAATCATCTCCAAATGGAATTTGCCGAACCACGAGTTGTAGGTCAGTCCCGTTTCCTGCGGCGGATAGTTTCCGGCGCACTGGACGCCCAGCAGGTATTGCGACAGCACCACGCGGCGTTCCAGTTCCGGCGCTCGCGGGTCGGTGCATTCGCTGAAATCGACCGCCGCGCCCTCCTGCCAGTAGCTCTGCCAGTAGGCGCTCGCCGCCGCCAGTGTGGCGTCGAATGTCGGCAGGGTCGTCGTGGGCGGTTCGGGCAGAAATTCCGCGCGAACCGTGTAGTGGTCGGCTTTCGGGGTCAGCACGAACCGGTTGCGGCCCGCCTTGCGGAGTTCGGCTCCCGCGAATTCCAGCACGACGTAATAGACCGTTTCGTCGAGCGTGCGGCGGATGACGGCGTGCGTCTTGTCCTGCTCCACGATGTCCGAACGGTGCCACCACTCTTTGGCCCAGTCGCAGGCATCGTCGGAGTGGCCGCCCGTCGGATAGGGGAAGCGAATCACCACAGGCAGCCCCGCTGCCGTGCGGATGTCGGCGGCCACCATGTCTTGTTCGGGGTGGCAGACGGTCGTCACGGCAACCTCTTCGCCGCGCGCCGTGAAACGCGATTCGATGCGGCCGTGCCACAGGTCTAACCGTTGGTGGATGTCGTCGATGTCATCGGGCGACACGCCGTCGAACCCGATGACCCCCAGATGCAGCCGGTGCGGATTGACGCGGAACCAGTTGGCGGCATCGCGTCGGCGGCCCGGTTCCTTGAACTCTACGGCGTAGGGTTCCATGCGGCCGCGCCCGAAATCGTAGTCGCGCAGGGTCTCGCGGTGGACGAAGTAGCGGAAATTCGGAAAGCTGTGCCAGCCCCATTGGCTTTGCGTGCCGAGGGGTACGCCGTTGCGGTATCGTTCGGGAAAGGTCTGCAAACCCGTCGCATCGACCGTAAAGGCGAATGCTCCGTTGCCTACCGTGAGCGAGGCCAGCGTATCGAGTCGTTCGATGACCGGACTGTTGCGTCCGACGAGCGATTTGCGGTCGATGGGAGCTTGCACTTGGGCGCATGCTGCGAGCAGCAGCCCTGCGACGGTGCAAATCAGCAATTTCTTCATGGCGAATCGTGTTTTCGTAGTGTTTCCGAATGGTAAATATAGCCTTTTTTTCGCAAAAACCGGCAAAATCCGGCGGGAAAACGGCGGCGATAAACAGGCAGACCCGCATCGTTGCGGGTCTGCCTGCGGTTAACGGATTGCTTCGCAGCGCATTCCGGTTTTCGAGCGGTCAGAGATTGAACGCTTCTTTGAGTTCGTTCATCTGGGCGTCGGACATGCCCTCCGGCACGAACCCCATGTTGCGGGCGGCGATGTAGATGAGGGCCGATTTCGACAGCACGTCCACTTGGTCGAACGCCTCGATGATGTCGGGCCCGACGGCACACACGCCGTGTTTCTCCCACATCACCACGTCGTACTCTCGGAGTTGTTCGATAGTCGCGTCGGCCAGCTCGACCGACGACGGCATCTTGTAGGGGACGATGCCCAAACCTTTGGGACAGAATGCCCGCGTCTCGGGAATCATGCTCCACAGCAGGCGGGTCAGTACGTCTTTTTTCAGGAACTCGGCGTGGTGGGTCATGGCGACCAGCTCGATAGGGTGCGTGTGGATAGCGGCTTTGTAGCCGTTGCCCGACGCAATCATCTGATTGTGCATCGAGAGGTGCGAGGCCAGTTCCGACGTGGGTTTCACCGCGCGGTCGGCGATGATTTCGTAGTGGGCGCAGTCGTCGGCGATGCGGATGACCGACCCGTTCTCCATGGGCCGGCGGGCCAAGTCGCGCATGCGGCGGTTCGTGCCCTTGCAGAAAAAGTAGCAGCCTTTCAGCGCGGGCAGCGTCGTGCCGATAGGGTATCGTTCGCTGATAGGGGCCAGCGTACGGATTTCGTCGTCGGCATACTCCGTGATGTTGATCGTGATGTTGCCGCCGTTGCGTTCGGCCCAGCCGCGCTGCCAGAGGTATCCGGCCACTTCGGCCACTTTGTCGATTTCGGCTTTCAGGGCCGGTCTGTTTTCGAGTATGGATTTTATTGATTCTTGCATGTTTGTCGTTAAATAAGTTGGGGTAGGAACGACGATACGATGAGTACGACGATGCCTGCGACCAGTACGGCTATGGTCTTGCGCGAGCAGCCTTTCCACTCTTTGAGGAGGATGCCCCACACGTTCGAGAAGACCACGTTCAGCGCCATGAGGATGCAGAATGCAAAGGTCATCAGCACGGGCGATTCCGTAAGGAACCCCTTGCCCAGCGCCAGCCCGAAGAACTGCGAGTACCACAACGCTCCGGCAATCAGACAGAACAGCAGGTTATTGCCCCAAACCGCGCCTTGCCGGTAGTCGCTCCATGTGCGGTTGCGGCTGTTCTGCGCGAAGCAGTAGACGGCGTTCGTTGCGAATCCGCCCAGCGTGACCAGCAGCGTCGCGGGCAGCGACCGGAACATGGGGTCGACCTCCTCGAAAAAGAGGTGTTGCCCTTTGGCCAGCCCGATGTTGAAGCAGGCACTCATGAAACCGGCCAGCAGCGCCACGAGGATGCCTTTCGGGAAGTTGAAGTCCTTGACGGCGGCGCGTTTTTCCTCGTCGCTCAACGACGCGGCTTTCATGCTGCCCGCCACCCCGATGATAGCGATGCCTGCGAGCGTCACGACTACTCCGATGAGGACCGAAGTCGTCAGGTCGGCCGCATGGCCCGTGAATACCGGCGCGAGAATGGTTCCTAATCCGGCGCAGGTGCCCAGCGCAATCGACTGCCCGAGCGCGACGCCCAAGTAGCGCATCGACAGCCCGAACGTCAGTCCGCCGACGCCCCACAGCGCACCGTAGAGGACGGTCATGCCCGTCGCGGCCGGGTCTGCGGCGAAGAGCTCCCACAGCGAGTGTCCTTCGGGCACGGCCAGCATCGCCCCGACGAGGGGCAGCACCAGCCATGCGAAAAATCCCTGCACGATCCAGTACGATTCCCAGCTCCACTGCCGGATTCGGTTGATCGGCACGTAACAGCTCGACTGGCAGAATGCCCCGACGGCGATAATCAGTAATCCGATAACGATTTCCATACGTTTAGTTGCGTTTCGAGGTTACTTCGGCTTCGTATCGCTGTACTTCGGCGATGTACTCTTCGCCGACGGGCACGTCGTTTTTCAGGCAGAACATGTCCCACACGGCGCCGAACGGCAGCGATTTGCACTCTTCGAGCAGCGCCAGCCGCTCGAATCCCTTGCCGGCGGCTTCGTATTCGCGCAGGGTTTTCAGCGGTTCGAGCAGGGCCAGCAGCATGCACTTCTGCGTGGCGCGCGAGCCGATGACATAGGCCCCGATGCGGTTGATCGAAGCGTCGAAGTAGTCCAGCCCGATGTGCACCTTGCCGAGGGCGTCGCAGCGGACGATTTCCTTGCAGAGTTCGAGCGTTTCGTCGTTCATAATCGTCACGTGGTCGGAGTCCCAGCGTACGGGGCGCGATACGTGGAGCATCACCTCGGGCGTGTAGAGCAGCAGCGACGAAATTTTGTCGGCCACGATTTCCGTCGGGTGGAAGTGTCCCGTGTCGAGGGTAACCATCTTGCCGCGGCTGGCGCCGTAGCCGATGTAAAAGTCGTTCGAGCCGACCGTGTAGCTTTCGAGACCGATGCCGAATACTTTGGATTCGATGCAGTCCTTCATGTGGTCGTACCGCTGGGCGAAAATCTCGTCGAGCGAGTTCATCAGCAGTTCGCGATACTTCATGCGGTTGACCGTCAGGTCTTTCGAGCCGTCGTGCACCCACACGTTCATGATGCACGGGTCGCCCTGCGCCTTGCCCATCTCTTCGGCTACCGCGCGGCAGCGTTTCGTGTGTTCGATCCAGAAATTGCGGATTTCGGGGTCGGGGTTCGAGAGGGTGAGGTTGCCCGATTTGGGGTGCGAGAACGACGTGGAGTTGAAGTCGAGCTTCATGCCGTGCTCTCGGGCCCACTGCATCCAGCCCGCGAAGTGATGCGGTTCCACTTGGTCGCGGTCGACGTGTTCGTGGCTGAATTCGCCGTAGATTTCGTGCAGATTCAGACGGTGCGAGCCCGGAATGTAGCTCTTGGCTTTCAGGATGTCGGCCCGCAGTTCGTCGATGTTGCGCGCTTTGCCCGGGTAGTTGCCCGTAGTTTGGATACCGCCCGACAGGGAGCCGCCCAGCTGCTCGAATCCCGTCACATCGTCGGCCTGCCAGCAGTGCAGCGAGAGTTGCACCTGCTGCAAGGTATCGAGCACCTTGTCCGTATCGACGCCGATAGCGGCATAGCGTTCTTTGGCGATTTCATACGCCTTTTCGATTAAGGTCTGTTTCATCGGTAATAGTATTATTCGGTTGTTTTTTATCGGTTTGCGTTCGTTATGGTCGGTGTGTTACGGCGCGGAATTTCCGGTAGACTTCTTCCCAGCGGGCGGGGTCTTCGGGTTCGTAGCGGCGCGTTTCGATCGAGGCGGCCGTCATGCGGCGCATCTCTTGGAGCGTACCGGCCAATCCCAGCGCTTTCGCCTGCACCATGATGTTGCCGATAGCCGTCGCCTCCGAAGGCCCCGCCACCACCGGCAGCCCCGTCGCCGAGGCGGTCATGCGGTTCAGCAGGTCGTTCTGCGCTCCGCCGCCGATGACGTGCAGCGTCCGCAACTCGAACGGAGCCAGTCGGCGCAGGTTGTCCAGCACCTCGCGGTATTTCAGTGCCAGACTGTCGAAGATGCAGCGCATCACCGCCGCATCGTCGGCCGGTTCGGGTTGATTCGTGTCGCGGCAGTAGGAGCGGATGGCTGCGACCATGTCGGTCGGCGCCGCGAATCGGGCGTCGTCGGGGTCGATGAGCGCGGCGAACGGTTCGGCCTGCGCGGTCATTTCGACGATTTGCGGATAGGTGTACTCTTTTCCGGCGGCTTTCCACACGGCGCGGCATTGTTCCAGCAGCCACATGCCCGTGATGTTTTTCAGCACGCGGGTCGTGCCCTCGACACCGCCTTCGTTCGTGAAGTTCATCGCGAAACTCTCGTCCGTAATAATCGGTTCGCGGGTTTCGATGCCCATGAGCGACCACGTGCCCGACGACAGATAGGCGAAATGTTCGTCTTCGGCCGGCACCGCCGCTACGGCCGATGCCGTGTCGTGGCCTGCGACCGCTACGACCGGAACTTCGCCGAGTCCTGTCGCGGCGCGGATTTCGTCGCTCAGCGTGCCGACCACGTGGCCCGGCAGTACGATTTCGGGGAATGCTTCCGGCCGCACGCCTGCGACTTCGAGCAGCGCAGGGTCGATGCGTTTCGTGCGCGGGTTCATCAGTTGCGAGGTCGACAGAATCGTGTATTCGCATACCATGTTGCCCGTGAGCAGGTACGACAACGCATCGGGAATGAACAATATGCGGTCGGCCGCTTCGAGAGCGGCGTTTCCCTCCCGACGGGCGGCGAAAAGCTGGTAGAGCGAGTTGAAATTCAGAATCTGGATGCCCGTGCGTTCATAGACTTCGCGTCGCGGCATCCGCTCGAAAAAGGCTTCGGGTACCCCGTCCGTATAGGGGTCGCGATAGGCGCGTGGTTGGCCCAGCAACTGCCCGTCGCGCCCGACGAATGCCATGTCCACGCCCCACGTGTCGATGCCGATCGAGTCGATGCGCACGCCTTTGGCCGCCGCACGGCGCAGGCCTTCGCAAATGTCCTCGAAAAGCGTGTAGATGTTCCAGTAGTAGTGCCCGAAGATGCGGGTCAGCCGGTTCGGAAAACGGTGGAGTTCTTCGGTTCGGATTCGGGTTCCGTCGAGTGTCGCCAAGATGACCCGGCCGCTCGTGGCGCCGAGGTCGACGGCGATGATGTGTTTGGGTTCCATAGGGTCGGTCGGATGTTGCGGATTATTTGCCCAGTTCGATGCACCCCATGATGAACGGCCCCGTCGCTTTGGCGTCGTTGTCGCGGATGCGTTCGCCGATGTAGTACTCGAAACTGCCGTCGCGATAGGGGTTACCGCCCAGTCCGCCGACGGCGCAGCAACGGGTCAGCGTCAGCGTACCGTCGGGGTTTTCGACCAACAACCGTTTGCGCAGGCCGTCGAACGCCCGTTCGGCATAGCGGCGATAGCGGGCGGCGAGATGCCCTTTGTTGACCGCTTTGGCATAGGCATACATCAGTTGCGCCGTCACGGAGGCTTCGGGATAGTTGCCCTCGCGTTCGGGGCAGTCGATGACCTGATACCACAACCCGTCGCGCTGGTACTTGGGCAGCGCGTCGGCCAGTCCCTGCACGAGCGAGACGACGAACGCGCGGTCGGGGTGGTCGGCCGGAATGAAATCCAAATCGTCGACCAGCGCCATGAACCACCAGCCGATGCTGCGGCCCCAGAAATTGGGCGAGTGGCCCGTTTCGGGGTCGGCCCAGCGTTGCGTGCGGCTCTCGTCCCACGCATGGTGGTAGAGGCCCGTCGCAGGGTCGTGGGTATGTTTGTGGCAGAGTTTGATTTGTCGGACGGTTTCGTCGATCCATTCGGGTTTGTCGAACTCGGCGCCGTACTGCGCCATGAACGGCGAGGCCATGTACAGCCCGTCGAGCCACATTTGGTGCTGGTAGACGAGTTTGTGCCAGTAGCCGCCGTCGCAGGTGCGCGGATGACGTTTCAGCTGGCCGATAAGCACCTCCATCGCCTTGCGGTACTTCTCTTTGCCCGTTTCTCGATAACAATCGAATAGAATTTTACCCGAATTAATAAAATCGAGGTTGTAGGCTGCGAGGTCGTACAGGTGGATGTTTCCTGCTTCGTCGACGAGGCTGTCGGCCCACTGCTCCACATAGTCGAAATAGGTGCGGTCGCCCGTCGTTCGCCACATTCGCAGCATTGCGCAGCAGCCGACGCCTTGCGAGTAGCCGAAAAAGAGCCGTTTGCCGTGGTCGAGCTGCCATGCTTCGGGGAAGCGCGCCCGCTCCGAGTCGGCGAACCGGCGGGCATAGGTCGGGGTGTCGTCGGGGGCGGCAGCGTGCAGACTGACGGCTTGCGGCACGGCGAATAGCAGCAGCGCAAGCGTCCTGAAAAGGGTGTTCATCGTAAGGTTTTCGTTTTGGCGAGTTAAAGATACGAAAAAAATCGAAATTTTGCCTTTTGTCTTTGTTTTGCTACCTTTGCCGCGTATTCAACGGAAAAATTTATGGCTTGCAATTTACTCAAAGGAAAGAAAGGATTGATTTTCGGTGCGCTCAACGAGCAGTCCATCGCGTGGAAAGTGGCGGAACGGGCCGTCGAGGAGGGTGCCGAAATCGTATTGACCAATACCGCCGTATCCATTCGCATGGGTACGATTTCCCAACTGGCCGAAAAGTGCCGCACGATCGTCGTGCCGGCCGATGCGACCAGCGTCGAAGACCTCGAAAACCTCATCGACCGCACGATGGAGCACTTCGGCGGCAAGTTCGACTTCATGCTCCATTCTATCGGTATGTCACCCAACGTCCGCAAGGGCCGCACGTACGACGATTTGGATTACGATTATTTGCAGAAGACGCTCGATATTTCGGCCATTTCGTTCCACAAGGCCATTCAGGTGGCCCGTCACAAGGATGCTATCAACGATTGGGGTTCTATCGTCGCACTGACTTACATCGCCGCCCAGCGCACGTTGTACGGTTACAACGATATGGCCGATGCCAAAGCGTTGCTGGAATCCATTGCCCGCAGCTTCGGATACATCTACGGCCGTGAGAAACACGTGCGCATCAACACCGTGTCGCAGTCGCCCACGCCGACCACGGCGGGCAATGGCGTCATGGGGCTCGGCGACCTGATGACCTTCGCCGACAGCATGTCGCCGCTCGGCAACGCTACGGCCGAAGACTGCGCGAACTACGTGCTGACGCTCTTCTCCGACCTGACGCGCAAGGTGACGATGCAGAACCTCTACCACGACGGCGGTTTCTCGTCGATGGGTATGTCGCGCCGCGCCATGAAGACCTACGAAAAGGGCATGCGCTTCGACGACGTGCACGAAAACCAGTATCCGTTCGGCAAGGATTAGGGGCCGGTTCGCGATACGTTTGCGTCCGAACGGGCGAGGGTGGATTTCTCGGTGTTTCATTTCCGAATCTTAATTCTTATTTCTACCTTTGCCGCCGCACAATCGTTTCAATGCAGAGATGAAAGTACTGACAAGCGTCGAGGCGCTTCGCCGCGAGTTGAGCGGCGTGGAGGCGCAGGGCGTCGGTTTCGTGCCGACGATGGGTGCGCTCCATGCGGGCCACCGCTCGTTGGTCGAGCGGGCCCGTGCGGAGAATGCCACCGTCGTGGTGAGCGTGTTCGTCAACCCGACCCAGTTCAACGATAAGAACGACCTCAAACATTATCCCCGCACGCCGGAAGCCGATGCGCGACTGCTCGAAGCGGCCGGTGCCGATTTGGTGCTGATGCCTTCGGTCGAGGAGATTTACCCCGAGGAGGATACCCGCGTGTTCGACTTCGGACAGATCGACAAGGTGATGGAGGGGGCCACGCGTCCGGGCCATTTCAACGGCGTCGCGCAGGTCGTCAGCTGTCTGTTCGACATCGTGCGGCCTGCCCGCGCGTACTTCGGCGAGAAGGATTTTCAGCAAATCGCCGTCATCAAGGCGATGGTGCGTCAGTTGAATCTTTCCGTCGAAATCGTCGAGTGCCCGATTGTCCGCGGCGAGGACGGATTGGCGCTTTCGTCGCGCAACGCTTTGCTTGATGCGCCGCACCGCGCCGCCGCACCGCATATCTATGCCGTGTTGCAGGCTGCCGTCGCCAAATCGCACGAACTGACTCCGGCCGAACTGGAACAGTGGGTCGCCGTCGAAGTGGAGCGCGACCAGCGGCTGAAAGTCATCTACTATCAGTCGGTCGATGCGCTGACCATGCAGCCGGTGGCCGATTGGAGCGATTCCGAGCGTATTCAGGGTTGCATCGCCGTGCAGGCGGGCGACATTCGTTTAATCGACAACATCCGTATCCGATAATGAAATTTCAGATCGAAGTCATCAAATCGAAAATCCACCGCGTGACGGTGACCGAAGCGAACCTCAATTACGTGGGGAGCATCACCATCGACGAGGCGCT
>CAMWYI010000034.1 GCA_947178455.1 uncultured Alistipes sp.
GCTCGAAAGCCAACGAAACGAACATCCAGATTCTGGTCGTCAAGATGAAAGACGAACTGGAAAAAATCAAGGAGCAAGTCCTGAACATCCTGTAAAACAATGGGTAAGGTCGTCATATTCTCCGCGCCGAGCGGTTCCGGCAAAACCACCATCGTCCGTGCTCTGCTGGCTCGGTATCCGCAGTTGGAATTTTCCATTTCGGCCACCAGCCGGGCTCCGCGCGGAAACGAGCAGCACGGCAAGGATTACTACTTCTTCACGCCGGAGGAGTTCCGGCAGGCCGTATCGGAAGCGCGTTTCGTGGAGTGGGAGGAGGTCTATCAAGGCACCTGCTACGGCACGCTGCGCAGTGAAGTGGAACGCATCTGGGCCAAAGGTCATGTCATCGTGTTCGATGTCGATGTCATGGGCGGACTGAACCTGCGCCGCATTTTCGGCAACGACGCCTGCGCGATTTTCATCCAGCCGCCCTCGATCGAGGAGCTGCGCCGTCGGCTCGAAGGGCGCGGCACCGACGCGCCGGAGGTCATCGACCGACGAATCGCCAAAGCGGAATTCGAGCTGAGCCAAGCATCGGGATTCGACCGCATCGTGCTGAACGACCGGCTCGACGAAGCAATCGACGAAACGGCCCGCATACTCGAAAACTTTATCGCGACCGAACGATGAAGCGACGTATGATGCTCTATTTCGGGTCGTTCAATCCCGTCCACAAAGGCCATATCGCATTGGCCGAATATGTCGTGGAGCAGGGGTTGTGCGACGAAATGGCATTGGTCGTCTCTCCGCAAAGCCCCCACAAATCGGCCGAAACATTGGCACCCGAACTGGATCGCTTCGAAATGGCCGAAATCGCGTGCAAAGCATCGAAATTCGCCGACCGCATCCGGCCGTCCGTTATCGAATTTCTGCTGCCCAAGCCCTCCTATACTATCGACACGCTCCGGCATCTCGCGGAAAATTACGGAGAGGAAATGACATTCTCTCTCTTAATGGGAAGCGACCAGCTGGAACGACTGGACAGCTGGAAAGAGCACGAAAAAATACTCGAATATCCCGTTTACGTCTATCCGCGACGCGGGAAGCCGGTGCCTGCGGAACTCGAAAACCGCATCGTGCTGCTGCACGACGCGCCGCTGCTGGATATTTCGGCGACGGAAGTACGCCGCCGCATCGCATGCGGAGAAGACACGGCCGACCTGCTGCATCCCGACGTGGCAGCCTACATCCGTCAGAAAGGGCTGTGGAGCCCGGCATCGCGCATCGCGGCGATTACAGCCCGCCTGACCGATACGCCCGACGACATCGAACTGCTGCTGGAACGCGGCAAACTCCACTACCGGCTGAACGAGTGGGGCGCAGCGCTCAACGATTTCAATCGTATTCTGAAAATCGCACCGCAACACGCCAAAGCGCAACAGTTCATCGACATGGTGCAAGAAATACTCGCATTCCGATACAAAGACATCTACAACCCCTGATATACGATGGAACGACTGAAAATAGCATTGCTGGCCGGCGGCGATTCGCCCGAACGCGAAATCGCCCTGCAAAGCGCGGCCCAAATCGAGCAGGCGCTCGACCACGAGAAATACGACATCACGCTCATCGACCTGCATCACCGCGACTGGCACTACACAGCCCCCGACGGACGGACGTGGCAGGTGGACAAAAACGATTTTTCGCTGACCGTAGACGGTGTACGCAAAGCGTTCGACTATGCGCTCATCATCATTCACGGCACACCGGGCGAGGACGGCAAACTGCAAGGCTACCTCGATATGATGGGGATTCCCTATTCGTCCTGTTCGATGACCTCGTCGGTCGTCACGTTCGACAAAATCACGACCAAACGCGTTTTAGCCGGACACGTCAATCTGGCCCGCGAACTTTTTATCCGAAAGGGCGAGCATTGCGATTCAGGGCATATCGTGGAGACGCTGGGTCTGCCGCTTTTCGTCAAGCCAAACGCCAACGGGTCGTCGTTCGGTGTGACGAAAGTGCACACGCGGGAGGAACTGCCCGCCGCCCTCGACGCCGCATTCGCGCAAGGCGATGAAATTCTCGTCGAAGAGTGCATCACGGGGCAGGAAATCGGCTGCGGCGTGCTGATTGCCGGAGGCAAGGAATACATCTTCCCCGAAACAGAAATCGTCCCAAAAAACGACTTCTTCGACTACGAAGCCAAATACACGGCCGGACGTTCGGACGAAATCACGCCGGCCCGCATCACGCCCGAAGTGCGTGCGGAACTCAACCGCATGACGCTCGATGCCTACCGAACCTGCCGTTGCAGCGGGGTAGTACGCGTGGATTTCATCGTGACGCCCAACGGAAAGCCTTATTTCATCGAACTGAACTCCATTCCGGGCATGAGCCCCGGCAGCATCGTGCCGAAACAGGCCCGCGCAATGGGCATGTCGCTCGGCGAATTGTACGACCTCGTGATAGCCGACACCTGCCGCAAATGATTGAAATCGACGATAAAATCGTAAGCGCCGACATCCTGCGCGAGAGCTTCGCCTGCGACCTCGCAGCGTGCAAGGGGGCTTGCTGCGTCGAGGGAAACGCGGGCGCGCCGCTGGAAGCGGAGGAGGTAGACATTCTCGAACGCGAGTACGAGCACTACAAGCCCTACATGACGCCCGAAGGCATCGCCGCCGTCGAACGGCAAGGATTCATGGTCATCGACGAAGACGGCGACTACACGACGCCGCTGGTCGACGATGCCGAATGCGCCTATTTCTGTCGCGAGAACGGCATCACGTTCTGCGCCATCGAAAAAGCATGGAAAGAGGGCCGCACCGCATTTCGCAAACCGATTTCGTGCCACCTCTATCCGATTCGGCTCATGCGCTTCGCCAACGGCTCGACGGGGCTCAACTACCACCGCTGGGCGATTTGCGAATCGGCCCGTGCGTGTGGCAAACGGCTGGGGATTCCGGTCTACAAAGCGCTGCACGAACCCATTGTCCGCTGTTTCGGCGAAGAATTTTACCAAGAGCTCGAAGCCGCCGCGAACTACTTGAATACGAAATAACCACGATATGAACCGATTTTTTCTCCTAATTCTCGCTCCGATGCTGCCGCTTGTCGGCGTACAAGCCCAAGAGCCCGAAACGCTCGTAGCGGACATGGTGCCGGTCGAAACGGTCGTCGACACGCATGCGGCCGATTCGATTTCCGCCCTGCGGCTGCGCCTGCAACCCAAACCTATCGTATCGAACCCCGATACGAACAATCTGACGATTATCGACACGCTCGATTCGGGCAACGAAGCCCTGCGGGTGATTCTGTACAGCAACAACACGTGGAAATACATCCTCGACCGCGAAGTGGCCAAAGATAGTACGGTATTCGAAAAATACTGGAACACCACGACGCTTTTTCCCTATCGCGAGGTCGATTTGTCGTCCATGCCGCAATCCATCGTCATCCAGTTGCTCGATTCGGTTACGAGTTATCATTGCCCTTATCAGGGTTCCGTCCACCCGCACGGCAAATACGGCCCGCGCCGCCACCGTCAGCATCAGGGCATCGACCTGCCGCTGAAAACGGGCGACCCGATTTATGCCACGTTCAGCGGCCGTGTGCGTATCTCGCAGTACAATACCGGCGGATACGGCAATCTGGTCATCATCCGCCACGACAACGGACTGGAAACCTACTACGGCCACTTGGCGGAACGGCTCGTCGAGACGAACCAATGGGTCGAAGCTGGGCAAATCATCGGACTGGGCGGTTCGACCGGACGTTCGACCGGCCCGCATCTTCATTTCGAGACCCGCTACTACGGTCGGGCGTTCGACCCCGAACGGCTGATAGACTTCAAGAACGGCATTCTTTGTCGCGAAACGTTCCTGCTGAAAAAATCGTTTTTCAACATCCACTCCAACGCGGCGCAGGATTTCGACGACGAAATCGCCAACGAAGAACAGGACAAACACGAAATCGCCGAACAGGCCGCCCGACGCTATCATACGATTCGTCAGGGAGATACGTTGAGCACACTGGCCACCAAGTACGACACGACGGTGACGAATCTCTGTCGGCTGAACGGCATCAAACCTAATTCGATTATCCGCTACGGGCAGAAAATCCGCGTAAAATAACCGTCATTTCAAAACGACAAAAGCGTTCGAGCTCGCTCGAACGCTTTTGTTATTTCCAACCGTATCGCAACTATTCCGCCGCAACGGGTTCCGGCCGGGCGGTATAGTCCCGTTCGCCGAAAATCAACGAACCGACCCGCACCATCGTCGCGCCGCACTCCACCGCATACCCGTAATCGTGCGACATGCCCATCGACAACGTATCGAATCGTGCACCGAAGTAGGGGCGAAGCATGTCGAAACAGCGTTTCAATTCCGCGAAATCGTGCCGGATGACCTGCGCATCGGTCGTGTTGGTCGCAATCCCCATTACGCCCCGTACCCGCACATTGTTCATCCGTGCGAAAGGCGCAGAACGCACGTACTGCATCAACTCGGTGAAATTCCACCCCGTTTTGGTCTCCTCGGCGGCGACACGGATTTCCAACAGCACGTCGATTGTCCGGCCGCACTTGGCCGCTTCGCGCTGGATAGCATCCGCGAGGTGCGCGCTGTCGACCGAATGAATCAGTGCGACGAACGGAGCAATCATCTTGATTTTATTGGTTTGCAGATGCCCGATCATGTGCCACTCGATGTCTTGCGGCAGAGCGGCCTGTTTTTCGGCCATTTCCTGCGGACGGCTCTCTCCGAAAATACGCTGTCCGGCATCGTAAGCCTCCCGAAGCGCCTCGACGGGGTGCGTTTTCGACACGGCGACGAGCGTCACCTGCTCGGGCAGGGTAGCGCGCACGAGCGACAACTGGCAAGCAATGCTATTTTGTTCGATATTCATGCGGCAAAGATATGCAAAAATCCTGCAACACGAATTTATGTGCAGGGCGACCGACTTGCGTTTTTTTACTATTTTTGCCGTTGAATTATACATGATACCATGTTGGAAACCGAACGTCTGATTTTGCGTGCATGGGAGGAGTCCGATGCCGCCGCTCTCTATCGATACGCCAGCGATCCGGCCGTCGGGCCGATTGCCGGCTGGCCGCCGCACACGTCGGTGGAGCACAGCCGCGAAATCATCCGCACCGTATTGGCCGCGCCGGAAACCTATGCCGTCGTACTGAAAGCGACGGGAGAACCGGTCGGAAGCTGCGGCATCCTGTTCGGCAACAGCCTGCACAGCGCCGAAATGAAGGACAGCGAAGCGGAAATCGGCTATTGGGTCGGCGTGCCGTACTGGGGACAAGGGCTGATTCCCGAAGCGGTGCGGCGTCTGCTGGAACACTGCTTCGTGGATTTGCATCTGCGCACCGTCTGGTGCGGCTATTACGACGGCAACCGCCGCTCGCAACGGGTGCAGGAAAAGTGCGGATTCGTATATCACCACACCGAACACGACAAACCCTCGCCGCTGGGCGACCTGCGCACCGAACATTTCACGAGGCTTACGTTCGAGGAGTGGGAGACGAAAAGATAGGAACCCGCCCGATAGCGTTTTTGGCCGTTTGCGAATAGTTTGCTACCTTTGGGGAAATACTTTTTCGCAAAAAATGAAAACGCTCCGTCTATTTTTGGTCGCGGCCGCCGCACTCGCTTATGGCACGACGCAGGCCTGCACCAACTTCATCATCACCAAAGGCGCTTCGACCGACGGTTCGGTCATGGTCTCCTATGCGGCCGATTCGCACGCCCTCTACGGCGCACTCTACCACACTGCGGGCGGCAAGCACAAAGCAGGCTCGATGCTGCCCGTCTACGAATGGGACACGGGCCGCTATCTGACCGACATTCCGCAAACGGCCGAGACCTATTCGACCGTCGGCAACATGAACGAACACTCGCTCATCATCGGCGAGACGACCTACGGCGGCCGGGACGAACTGGAAGACCCGACCGGAAAAATCGACTACGGCTCGCTGATTTACATCACGTTGCAACGCGCCCGCACGGCCCGCGAGGCTATCCGCATCATCGCCGAACTGGCCGATACCTACGGGTACGCATCGTCGGGCGAATCCTTCTCTATCGCCGACACCGAAGAGGCTTGGATTATGGAGCTCATCGGCAAGGGATACCAAGACGACGGGGAGGGCGGCAACGCCCGCAAAGGCATCGTTTGGGTGGCCCGCCGGATTCCCGACGGATACGTCTGCGCCCACGCCAACCAAGCGCGCATCACGACTTTTCCGAAAGACGACCCCGAAAATTGTTTGTATGCCCCCGACGTCGTAACGTTCGCCCGCGAAATGGGCTACTATGAGGGTTCGGACGACGATTTCAGTTTCTGCGACGCCTATTGTCCGGCCGATTTCGGCGGTTTGCGCGGTTGCGAAGCCCGCGTATGGGCATTCTTCCGCACGGTGGCCGACGGTATGGACATTTATCAGGACTTCGCGATGGGCTACAACCCTTCGAATAAAATGCCGCTGTGGGTCAAGCCCCGCACGAAGGTATCGCCCAAAACCGTATTCGACTGCATGCGCGACCACTACGAGGGCACCCCGATGGACATGACCCGAGATTTGGGTGCCGGCGGGCACGCCTGTCCTTATCGTTGGCGTCCGATGAACTTCGAGGTGGACGGCGAGACCTATGTCAACGAACGCGCGACGGCGACGCAGCAAACCGGTTTTTGGTTCGTGGCGCAGGCCCGTCCGCAACTGCCCGACGACATGGGCATTCTGTGGTTCGGCGTCGACGATGCCGCCACGTCGTGTCTGACCCCGATTTACTGCTCGACGACCGCCGTGCCGGAATGTTTCAGCGAAGCGAACGGCTCGATGCTCGACTACTCGCCGACATCGGCATTCTGGCTCTTCAACCGCACCACCAACTTCGCCTACATGCGCTACGACATGATTTCGGCCGACATCCGCCGCGTCGCCGATGCGTGGGAGAACAACGCATTGACGGTACAAATTCCGCTCGTGGACCTGAAAGCGGCGGAACTGCCCGCGAAAAAACGGGTCCGCTATTTGACGGACTATTCCGTCCGCACGGCACAGGATTTGTTTTCCAAATGGGCCAAACTGAACGAATACCTCTTGATAAAATATATCGACGGCAATGTGAAGAGCGAGCATGCCGGAGTGCTGGAATACCTCGACAAGGGAGGCGATGCGTCCCACTTCGTCGAAAACGGCAACGGGAAGCGTATTCCCGACAAAATCCAGTATCCGGGCTACAACGAACGCTGGAAACGAGCCGTCGCAGCGGATAACGGAGAGGTACTGCGGGTACCGAAACAATAAACGCGTATGAAATACGATATTATCGTCGTAGGAAGCGGCCCGGGCGGCTATGTGGCAGCCATACGGGCGGCTCAATTAGGAAAGAAAGTCGCGCTCGTCGAACGGGCGGAACCCGGCGGGGTGTGCCTCAACTGGGGGTGCATCCCGACCAAAGCCCTGCTGAAAAGCGCGCAAGTCTATCAATACTGCACGGCAGCCGAACATTACGGCGTGGAGTGCGCCGGTGAAATCCGTCCGAATCTGGAAAAAATCGTCGCACGGTCGCGCGGCGTGGCCGAAACGATGTCGAAAGGCATCCGATTCCTGCTCGATAAGAACGGAATCGAGTCGATTCAAGGTTTCGGACGCATCACGGCCCCCGGCCATATAGAAGTCGAGGGCACGGACTACGAAGCAGAGCACATCGTACTGGCAACCGGCGCTCGCCCGCGCGAAATGCCGTTCATGCCGGTAGACGGCGAGCACGTCATTACCTCGAAACAAGCGCTGACGCTTACAAAACTGCCGCAGTCGATGATTGTCGTCGGTTCAGGAGCTATCGGCAGCGAGTTCGCATGGTTCTATGCCGCACTGGGCGTGAAAGTTACCGTCATCGAATACCTGCCGCGCATGATGCCGCTCGAAGACGAAGAGGTGTCGAAAACGATGGAGCGGGCATTCCGCAAACTGCGCGCGACGGTGCTCACCTCGACGACCGTCAAGCAGGTTACGGTCGCACCGGACGGCATCTGTCACGTCGAAATCGAAGGCAAAAAAGGAGCGGAAACCCTCACGGCCGACGTCGTGCTGTCGGCGGTCGGCATTCAGGCGAACATCGAAGGTATCGGGCTGGAAACGGTCGGCGTAACGGTCGAACGCGGCAAAATCAAGGTCGACGAATACTACCGCACGAACGTGCCGAGTATCTATGCTATCGGCGACATCGTGGGAGGGCCTGCGCTGGCCCACGTCGCATCGGCCGAGGGCATCTGCTGCATCGAACACATCTGCGGGCTGAATCCCGAACCGGTCGACTACACGACGATTCCGTCGTGCATCTTCACCTCGCCGGAGGTGGCGTCGGTGGGCCTGACCGAAGAACAACTCCGAGAACAAGGCATCGAGTACAAAGCGGGACGTTTCCCGTTCACAGCATCGGGCAAAGCGACCGCCGCAGGCGACCGCGACGGATTTATTAAATTGCTGTTCGGGGCGGACGACCGGCTGCTGGGGGCCCACATGGTAGGGGCGAACGTCACGGAGATGCTGGCGGAACCGACGCTGGCCAAGATGCTGGGAGCAACGGCGCACCGCATCGCCCGCACGATTCACGCTCATCCGACCATGAACGAGGGCATCATGGAAGCCGCCGAAGCAGCGCTCGGAGCGGCAATCCACTTGTAAATCGGTGCGAAAAAGCACGGTCGAACGATTGAAGTTCGAGCCTATACCGACGCCGGATGATTTTATGAGTCATCCGGCGTTTTGTTGTCGAACACGCCCAAAACACGGTACGAATCCGCAAAAAAAGCCCGCGAACAGACGGTAAATCGAAAAAACAGGCCGTTTTTCGCCATAAAACATTATCTTTGCACTCGATAATTCGCAACCCGAATTTTTGATAAAAACATAAGCAATGAAGAAACTTTTTACCGATTTCCGAGCTCTGCTGCTTTTCTGCATTTTCGTGGGGGGGGGAATTTGTCTGACCGGCTGTACGGATGACGACCTGACGAATCCCGATGAACGATACCCCGACGGACTTCCGATTCATCTGAAAACATCGGACTACAACAACCAGAATACCTACTACATGCTCAACGACGATGAGCCGTCCACCGTCTTTTTCAACAATAACGAACGCAGTTTCTATGTCGACCAACCGATTCAGATGAGTATCGACAACGATTTGTTTTTTCATCTGCGTTTCTATAGTCCCAGACCCTTGCCGAATGTCTCCATTTGGGCCAAAATCGACGGTTACGATGAGCAGTTCAAGTTGTTCTTCTTCGACAAGCTCATGCCGTTCCAGCAGTTCATCATGCAAATTCCTCTTGCTACGCAAAACATGATGGCCGTGACGCGCAGCGGCAAGTCGATTCAAATCATGGCCAACCCGCATCTGACCGCATCCAACTTCACGCTGGAAATAGAATGCGATGCTCCCTATTACAAAACGTTGCAGGACATCAAGACCCACTGGCGTGTTTGGTACAGCGACTACAACCTTTCGGGCAACTGGGCCTATCCGCTTCGGGTCCACCATGCACGCGAAGCCGTAGCCTTGGCGCTGAACATGAGCTACATGTATTCGACGGATGAATTCGCCAAAGCCCTCAAAGAGTTCGGCCCGCTGCACAGCAATGCTCAAAAAACCGAAATCAACAAGGACGCGCTGCTGAAAAACATCCTCAACTTTTCAGGCCTTCGTGTCGGACACTGCACGTGGGTTTATGGTCTCGGAGGCGGAAATACATTCGGACTACACGGAACTATTTTCTATGAACACTATCCGGACGATGCAAGCATCACGGAGACCATATACCATGAATTCGCCCATTGCATAGGTTACGGTCACGACGGCAATATGACCTATGAAAATACGGGGCCGGGCTGGATTACACTCTGCCACAGAGTATATACTCAACTGGCTCGCGACAAGAAGCTGCCGGTCTATTCAGCTCGTTTCTTGAGCACCCGCCGGACCGCCACGACCAAATACGACGACGAAGGTGGCAGCTACTACTCGCCGAAGTTCATCATCGAAGACCCCGAACTCGACGAAATCGACGGCGGACTGGAACGGGGTTTCGATTTTCTGAATACCGACTGGGGCGAGAAAGAGAATGCACCGGCCCTCTCGTTCAAACTCGACTACAACGGTGCTGAAACGGGCGAGAAAAACTTTATGCCGAACGGCATCTACGTCTACGGAGACAAACTGTATGTGGCGAATCAAATCCGCCAAGCCAACTGGTCGTGGGATGTCTACAACCTCTCGTCAGGAAAACCTGTCCTTGAAAAGCGGTTCACCAAATGGACGAATCCCGACGGTAAGGAACAAACCATCGGCGAACCGATGGACATCCTCCGCTCGAACGGCAAAATCTATTTGGTCTGCGACAAAAATGGAGGTAACGCACTTTTCGCTTTCGATGCCGACACTTATGCTTGCACCCACAAAGTCAACATAGGTTATGGCGCTGTAGGTTTGGCGGCGGTCAAAGGTACAGTCTATGCCTATCGCGGCAATGTGAGGGCATTCCCCGAACACAACCTCGCCAACGGCTACATCGCATCGAGCGCCGCCTTGGACAGCCACACCTATAATGCTATGACGGCCGACTACAACGGGAACATCTATGCCGTCGTCTACAACTCAAAGAAATTAATTCGGTTAGAGACCAAATACCAGCGAGCCGCCCGCCTGACCGCAGCTGCAGAACTGACGTTCGAGGCCAAACCGCTCGGTGCGGCATGGAGCGCCGACGGACGGCTGTTCGTCTCGTTCGAGGCAGCGAAGAATCAGACGGACATGAAATTCTGCGAAGTAGACCCGAAGAGCGGAAAAATCATCAAGGACTACACCACAATCGGCGACATCACGCTGCAAAATCCGGCGAAATGTCTGATTCGTCGCAACACGCTCTTCGTCGTCGACCGCGTCGGAGGATTGTGCATCTATGCGATACCGATGAGCGAACTGAAATAAAATCTGCTAAATCCGATAAAACGATGAAATCCTATATTTATCCCATTCTGTTGTTGGCCTGCGGAATTTTCGCCGCACGATGCACCAAATCGACCGATGCGGCGCCCGTCGACCCGGACAACCAAAACTACACCAGCTACTGGTATTACTGTTACGAAGCTGTCAGTGTCATCAACCACGAGGCAGTGGGGCTGACCGCTGCCGACGAGTTCAAACCTCGAACCGTGGCCGATCGCGGCGATACACTTTTCGTGGCGAATGCGGGTACGGGCGGCTACAGCCTGATTCTATACTCGAAGAAAAACAAACGAGCCCTCTCCACGATAAAAACGTGGACGTTCAACAATGCAGAAAAGAACTTCGGCAGCCAAATCGAAGCCATCGTACCGACGAACGATCGGCTCTATGTAGCCGAACGGAACTCACGTGTCCACGTATTCTTGCTTCCCGACATGCAGTATTACTCCTGCGTCGGCAACGGAGACTATAACGGGCCTGTATTCCAAGCGCAAGCGATAGCCGTGACAAACGGAATGCTCTTCACCCGCAGCAAGGACGGCAAGATCCGTTTCTTCAAAGAATCGGACATCAAACCGGAAAACTACCAAACGCTCAAATACCTCCGACAGGCCGGACCCGGTGCAGGCAATTCGAGCAACAACGATTTCGCAACCCATTACATGGAGGTCGATAAAGAGGGTCATATCATGCTGACCGGCTACGAGGCCAAGTCGATTCGCGTACTCGACCCCTCGCTAATCGACGACAACTTCAAGAGCGGTACCAATATCGACATCAATGACCTTACATGGTCGCTGCCATTCAAACCCAAAACGTTTGCGACGGATTCGGTGCGCATGTTCGCCACCGGAGACAACGACAACCTCAATGTCTACGACTACGAAAAGAAAGAGTGGGTCAAGAAATTCAAAGGCCTTAAAGGGTACACGCTATCCAAGCCGGAACGCATCTACAAAGGAGCCGACGGCTTATTCTGGGTCTCGGACGTCACCAAAAACGCTGTGATACAAATGGGTGTATTCAGGGGCGAAATCCGCGAATATGCCCGCATAAACGACCGCCTCTTCGAGGTGAAATCCGCTATGACCCGTCACGGTCAAGAGCAAGAAACTTTCGTCGTCGATATTGCGACGCACGAAATCGTCGACCCGTCGGAACTGGAATAACCCAGCCCGAATACAACGAAGAACCGGAATCGAACAATCCTCGATTCCGGTTCTTCGCATATCAACCTCTACTTAATAAAAAGTTTTACGCTCGAAAATCTCGGCAGGGTAGCGGACGTCGCTCAAAAAAAGCCCCTGCGCAGGAGCGCCGCCGCTCGACCGCGACAAATCGCGCGCAGCAATGATTTCGCGGAACTGCTCGGGCGTATAACGTCCGCGACCGACATCGACCAGCGTTCCGACGATAGCCCGCACCATGTTGCGCAAAAAACGGTCGGCCCGAATCGTGAAACACAAAGTGCCGGAGGGTTCCACTCGCCATTCGGCCTGCACGATATGGCAAATGTTCGTGCGATTGTTCGAGTTGAGTTTGGCGAACGATGTGAAATCGTCGAACTCCGACAAGGCAGCGGCCGCTTCGTTCATCCGCCCGACGTCCAGCGGCACATAATACTGCCATGAACCGCCCCGCGTAAAGGGATTTTTGTGCGGCTCGATGAAATAACGGTATTCGCGTTCGCGGGCACTGAATCGGGCATGCGCACCCTCCGGCACCGGCGTCAAGGTTCCGACCGCAATATCGGGCGGCAACAGAAAATTCAGTTTGTAGAGCAACTGCACGCGGTCGGCGAGCGGTTTTTCGACGTCGAAATGGGCCACATAATACGAAGCATTGACCCCCGTATCGGTACGTCCGGCACCGGTCACCTCGACGGATGTCCGCAAGAGGGTAGACAAAGCCTGTTCGAGCGTCTGCTGCACGGTCGGCTGGTCGGGCTGTCGCTGCCACCCGCAATAGGCGGCCCCGTCGTATCTCAATTCAGCAAAATAGCGCATGAGGCAAAGGTACGAAATTTCGGCGAGGGCGAGGCATCGGGAACGAGATTTCAAACTGCCGACGCAATTCAACGAAACCGCAAGCGCACGAAACCGGCCGTCCGCAGATAATTCGTCGCCCATAATAACGGAATTTTTGTGTAAAATTCCTATCTTTGCATGAATCTACTCGTCTCGTACGAACGGGGCGGGAATCCTGAATTGCGGAGACATGAAAGCAGCCATCATCGGATACGGAAAAATGGGGCGGGAAA
>CAMWYI010000035.1 GCA_947178455.1 uncultured Alistipes sp.
TCGTCCGACTGGATAGTGCGGTGTTCCGGCTGCTCCGCAAAAAGCCCTTCCGATTCAATCGCAACGGCTTGTTCCTGATGAACCTGCGCTTTCGGTTTGCGGCCGCGACGTTTTTTGGTCGGAACTTCGGTAACCGGTGTTTCTTCCGGCGATTTTTGATTTTCGGTGTGTTGCTCCGGCTGCATTTCGGTTACGGGTTCCGAAACGACGGTACGCGGTTTCCGTCCCCGTTTGCGCGGTGCAGGTTGTTCTGCTTCGCTTGTTTGCGTTTCCAAAGCGGATGCTCCGCCGGTGATTTTATCGATCAAATCCTGTTTTTTGACCATGATGTTTCTGATGCCCAACGCCCGTGCGATTTCCCGCAATTCCGTCAGGCTCTTTCCTTCGAGCGTTTCTAACTCTTGCATGCGAATGATTCTCTGTTCTGTGTGATTTTCAAAAACCGGACGGCCGTCCGATTCATCGGAATGCGATGCAAAGATAGTGCATTATTTTGAATTTCAAAATCCGCAGCTTCCGATGCCGACCGAATAATCGGGCCTGTTTTTAGACGAAAAAGTGCAACCGCTGCGTTGCACTATGTACTCGGAGCGGGAATCGAACCCGCACGACCCTTGCGGGTCACAGGATTTTAAGTCCGGCGTGTCTACCTATTCCACCATCCGAGCATCCGCCTTTCGGCCGAAAGGCGTGCAAAAGTAGCAAAAAATCGTCAACCGACCAAATCCGCATGGGCGATGATTGCTTCGTCTTCGTCGGGGGCGAACCAGCGGATTTCGGCATCGCGACGAAACCATGTCAGCTGTCGTTTCGCATAGCGACGCGTGTTGCGTTTGATGAGTTCGATTGCCTCCTCGCGGGTAATCCGTCCGTCGAAATGGTCGAACAGTTCGCGGTACCCTACCGTTTGCAGCGAATTGAGCGTTCGATAGGGATAGAGCGCCCGCGCTTCGGCTTCCAGCCCCGCTTGCATCATCGCATCGACTCGGTGGTCGATGCGTGCATAGAGTTCCTCGCGAGGAAGCGTCACGCCTACTTTGATAATCCGAAAATCGCGCTTGCGACGCGCTCCCGTGCGTTGTTCCGAAAACGGACGGCCGGTTTGCAGGCACACTTCCAACCCGCGCAACACCCGCGCCGGATTGCTGCGGTCGACCGATTCATAATAAACGGGGTCGAGTGTTCGGAGTTGTTCGGCCAGTGCGGCAAGGCCTTCCTTTTGCAATCGTTCGTTCAGTTCGTTGCGCAGGGCCGCATCTGCTTGCGGCAAATCGTCCATTCCCTCGCAGAGGGCTTTTACATAAAGTCCCGAACCGCCGACTGCAATTACCCAATCGTGTTGTGCGAAGAGTTTTTGCAGCCGTTCCAACGCCTGTACTTCGTAAGCCCCGCAGCTTAACTCTTCGTGCAGGTCGTGCGATGCAATAAAATGATGTTCTGCTGCTTGTAATTGTTTGTCGTCGGGCTGTGCCGTGCCGATAGGCATGCCGCGATAGACCTGCCGCGAATCGGTCGAAAGAATCGGGGCTCCGTAGTGTCGTGCGAGCCGGATACTCAAATCGGTTTTGCCGCAACCGGTCGGCCCGACGATGACCAGCAGCCGTTTAGTACTCGTCATCATAGGTTTCGTCGCCCTCGAAATCGTTGAATTCGTCCATCATCTGGTCGAATATCGAACCGTCGGAGCTCTCCTCCGAGCGGGTTTTCGAGGGGTCGTACTGGTCGGGCACCTCGTCGCGGGCGAAAATCTCACGCGGGTAAACGCTTTCGGGGTCGGCTTTGTAAACTCCCGTCAATTCAAGGTAATAGGCCCGGTCACCGAACACGTCGAAGAGGTAAATCAATCGGTCGCGGATGTGGTGGAGAATTTGGCCGAGCGTTACCTCCTCCATCAGCTGGGGTGCTTCGCCCGTTTCGCTGTCCCCCATTTCCATCAAAGTGAATTCCCGCTCTTTCTCCCACATGGCGTCGGCCGTAAAAAACGATGCCATGCAAGGCTCGTATTCCAGTGTTTCCAACAGAAAATTGTGGAAATCCAACAGCGTCGTATCGTAGGATACCTCGTAATCGCGAACGAAATTGTCGTTTTCGTCGCTCAACATGCGGAATCGGAAAATCATCGACATGGCAGTACGGTGTGTAGGGTTTAAGTTTCCGAAAGATACGCTTTTTTCGCGACTTTCGTCGTCCGTTCGGCCATTTTTTATGCCAAACTCGCCAGCCACGTCAGCACATTCCGTCCGTCGGGCCAGTCGGTCAGGCCGGGCGACTGTGCACGGCCGAAGTCCGCGCGGCGGTCGTGCGGCAGGCAATCCGTTACGACGCATTGGATTTCGCGATCGTGGCCGGCAATCCATGCCGCCACCTCATCCAGCGTGCGGTATCGGGCGACGGCCAGTTCGCTCAACGATTTCGGAAAGTTCCATTGCTCGACGGCTACCGCAGCACCGAAGTCGCGATAAGCTATGCCGTTCATCTGCAACAGGGCTTTTGTCTGGCGGTAATTATTTTTATATTTGTCGTTTACGGGCGGCATTTCGAGTCGCAGTTCATACGATTCCGGCACGAAAAGCAGCGATACGTTGCGACACCCAAGTCCCGAATAGGCCCAAATATCGTCGGACAATCCGGCCAGTTGTGCAACTGTTTCCCGACCGGAAAGCACGGCGACGGATTGGCGGCTGCCGCGCAACAGCATCGGCCGACCGGCATAACGGGCCTTGAAATACCGTTCCGTATTGTCGTTGCCGGTCGCAATCACCGCATCTACGGGTGCCGTTCCGTCGTAACGCTCCACCGCGATGTCGGGTGCCAAAGCGCGTAATTCCCCGACGATATAATCCATTAATACGGAATCTTTGCCCGAAGGCTTGTAGAGGCAGCGATGACCGCTGCAAACGACGCAAAGCAAATCGAAAAATCCGACCGCCGGAATGTTTCCCGCCATGACAACCAAAACCCTGTGCGGCTCCCCCACTCGACGCGGATAGCCTGCCAGCCACTGCCGCAACGGTTCCGGTTGCAATAATTCCGCTGCGAGGGCTTGCAGGGCTCGGCAAACTTCGTCGGGAGTAAACCAATCGTTCGCCCGGCAAGCGGCCGCAGCCACTTCGCGGGTCGTCGGGTCGTTGCCGAAACGCTGCAATCGGTTGCCCAATGCGCTGAAAATTTCGATCATGCGTTCCATTGCTGCAAAGATAGCGTTTTTTATGGCACGACTTTCGCCGCAAAAAAGCGAATTTATCCTGTTCGGTGCAATGGAACGAAATTTCAACGATGCCCTGCTCCGCCGACGCAGCTATTACGCCTTGCGAGCGGAATCCCCCGTAAGCGACGCGCAAATCGAAGAGTGTCTGCGGTTTGCCGTAAAACACATTCCGTCGGCGTACAATTCGCAGTCGACCCGCTTGGTGTTGTTGCTGCACGAGCATCACACGGCATTGTGGCGGATTGTCGAACGTGCGTTGCTGGCGCAAGTAGCGGTCGAAGATTTCCCGCGTACGAAATCAAAAATCGAAAACAGCTTCGCTGCCGGATACGGAACCGTGCTTTTTTACGAAGATACGGCTGTTATCCGCGAGTTTCAGAAACGTGCGCCGCTTTATGCCGGAAATTTTCCCACGTGGTCGGAACATACGTCGGCAATGCACCAGCTGGCTATTTGGACAAAGTTGGAGGATATGGGATTCGGCGCATCGTTACAACATTACAATCCGCTAATCGACAAGGAAGTGCAGGAAGAATGGAGTCTGCCCGATTCGTGGCGGTTGATTGCCCAGATGCCTTTCGGTCTGCCGGTTGCAGACCCTGATGAAAAAAGTTTTCAGCCGGTAGACGGCCGCATTCGGATATTCAAGTAATCGGGAATAAAAAACGGGAAAGACGCACTCGTCTCTCCCGTTTTCATCGGATACCGTCCGTCCGGCTTATTTGCCGAAGTAACGTTTGTACAGGCCCTCGAAACCTTTGCCGTGACGAGCCTCGTCTTTGGCCATTTCGTGCACCGTATCGTGCACAGCGTCGAGGTTCTGCTCTTTGGCCAGACGAGCCAAACGCATCTTGTCTTCGCACGCGCCGCACTCGGCGTTCATACGCTTGTAGAGGTTGGTTTTGGTGTCCCATACGACCTCGCCGATCAGTTCGGCGAATTTCGACGCATGCTCGGCCTCTTCCCAAGCGTAACGCTTGTAGGCTTCGGCGATTTCGGGATACCCTTCGCGGTCGGCCTGACGGCTCATAGCCAAGTACATGCCGACTTCGGTGCATTCGCCCATGAAGTGATTTTGCAAACCTTCCCACAATTCGGGGCTTGCCCCCTTGCCGTCGCCGATTTTGTGTACGGTGACGAAATCCAGATTGCCGTCCTGCTCGTCGACCTCGACGAATTTATCTTTGCCTACCTTGCACATCGGGCACTGATCGGGTGCCTCGGGTCCTTCGTGGATGTACCCGCATACGGTACAACGCCATTTCTTTGCCATAGCTGTTTTGGGTTTAGTGATTTGTTTGTGTATATTTTCCAATGCAAAAGTAACAATTTCCGCCGAACTCCGCACAGTCGGAGGATTGTATTTTCTTATAAAGCCATAAACGAATCCTATCGGTCAATCGGCATGGTCGATAACCTCTTCGATATAAGGCACGTTGTTCAGATTTTTCACCAGCACTCGTTTGTCGCGGTCGAGCAGGTAGAGCGACGGAATGGACGAAAGGTCATACACATCGTCTTTGCGGATTTTGCACCTCGCATCGTAGGCATTAATCCACGATTGCGGAATTTCCGCGCGATATTTTCGCCATTCGGTTAGGTCTTCGTCGGGATAGAGCGCCAGCACTTTCATCCGGCCCCGCTCGATCATCTCCGTAAGCATGGGCGATGCGAGAATGGTCTCGCGAATCTGGCGGCATCCGGGACATCCGGGATTGTTGATGAAAAGCAAGACGTATTCCGCTTCGAGGCCGTAAAGCGTTCCCGTCTCGCCCGACGCCAGCGTGTAGCGAAAGTCATTCGCCTTATGACCGATGCGATTTTGCGAGACTACTTTCAATTCGTACTCCGGCCCGATTCGTTCGTATTTATCATAATAGGGGCTGGCCAACACCGACCGCAAGATAGCGATATAAAATTCGTCGTTCCGAAACGGCGAATCGGGGTCTCCGTGCACGACTTTCGAGCCGAGCCAAGCGAAATAGTCCAACATCGGACGCGAAACGGAGGCTTTCCGCATCAGCGAATCGAGCGGAGCCGCATCCAGCGGGTCGATGACCAGCAGATGTTCGATATACTTGACATAGGCGTTGAGCATCTGCATGGTGTCCGCCTGTTTGAGAAACAACGTATCCGAAAAATCGAACTGGTCCCAGTAGTGCCACCGCGAATGTTCGATTTGCTCCTTGACGGTCATTCGTCGCGGGGCGGATTGCGAAGTTCGGCTATCGGCAGCGGGCTGTTGTTGTTGGCGACCGGTACAGGCGGCGAACAACAGCACTACGACGGAAATCAGGAAATAACGCATAGCAAATCAATCGTTTGTCGGGACAAAGTTAGTTTTTTTCGGCAACAATCGTGCATTTCGCAACGACAAAAGCGGACTACCCTTTCGGGCAATCCGCTTTTCGTTCGGCCAGCAAACCGATTATCGTATCGGTCGCTTTTCGGAGTTCTTTAGCACTCTTGCTCAACGCCCTTGAACAGAGCGACGTCTTCGACCGTCGAGCTCATCACATAGGTGTAGGCTTCGCCGATTTTGCCTTCGGCCAGCTTGCAGAAGATGCGTGCCGATGCGGCATAATCCTCGCATTCGCCGGCTTCACGAGCCAACAGATAGGTGATGATGATGTGTCCGGCCGTTTCGACCAAGCGACGGGCATGGAAATCTTTGAATCCGCCGACTTCCTTGTCGCCTGCCTCGACGTGTGCCACCATTTCGGTGAATTTGGCCGTCAGTTCTTTCAGCTTCGCGATAATGGGCTGCATAGCGGCCGCGTACTCGCCTGCTGCGTAGCTTTCGATTTGCTCCATGAACGTGCCTTTCGTCACCGCGTTGATAGCGGCAACGACCTGCAACTGCGACGTACCCTCGTAGATGTTCATGATACGGGCATCGCGATAAAGGCGTTCGCAGGGATAGTCTTTCATAAAGCCCGAACCGCCGTGAATCTGAATCGCATCGTAAGCCAACTGATTGGCATATTCCGACGAGAAGAGTTTTACCAGCGGTGTGAAGCCGTCGGCCAGACGGTTGTAGAACTTCATCTCCTGACGTTCATCGGCTTCGAGCGAGCGTTCGTGCGAAATGTGCGTGTACTGCTTGTAGACCTCCACGAAACGAGCCGTTTCATAGAGCAGTGCGCGCACGCCCTGCAACTTGGCTTTCATGTTCGAGAGCATCTCCGACACGGCAGCGAACTGGATAATGGGTTTGCCGAACTGCTCGCGTTCGTGGGCATATTTCAGCGCCTCGCGATAGGCTGCCTCGCACGTGCCGACCGACTGCGCGCCGATACCCAAACGGGCAGCGTTCATCAACGACATCACGTACTTGATAAGACCCATTTTGCGGTCGCCGACCAGTTGAGCCGGAGCATTCGTGAAGACCAGTTCGCACGTCGGCGAACCTTTGATACCGAGTTTGTTCTCGATACGGCGCACCTTGACGCCGCCGTCGCGCTTGTCGTAAACCAGCATCGACAGACCGCGTGCGTCGGTCGTCCCCTCTTCCGTGCGGGCCAGCACCAGCGAAACATCGCCGTCGCCGTTCGTAATGAAACGTTTTACGCCGTTGAGCAGCCACGTCTGTTTCTCCTCCGACCACGTAGCTTTGAGCATCACGGCACCCAAATCCGAACCGGCATCGGGTTCCGTCAAGTCCATTGCGCAGGTCGCACCGGCCGAAACCAACGGCAGATACTTCTGTTTCAGTTCCTCCGAAGCGAACTCGTTGAGCGTCTCGGCGCAGTCCTGCAAGCCCCAGATATTCTCGAAGCTGGCATCGGCGCGAGCCACCATTTCGTTGGCCATGACGAAGCAAATCAGCGGGAAGTTCAGACCGTCGTATTTGCGCGGGAGGGTCAGACCGCCCAATCCGGCATCGACAATCGCTTTGAGGTTGCGCACCGTTCCCGAAGCATATTCCACGTGGTCGTTGACCACACGCGGACCTTCGTGGTCGACGCCCTCGGCATTGGGCGCGATGACGTCGCCGCACACCTCGCCGGTAATCTCCAACACGCGGCGGTACGAATCCATCGCATCCTCGAAATCCTGCGGCGCATAGTCGTAAAGGTCTTTCTCGGCGAAATTACGCTCTTTCAGCTCCACGATTTTGCGCATCAGCGGATGCTGCAACTGGAACTGCAAATCTTTGTTATCTGAAAAGAAATTAGCCATTACTTCGAGTTTTGTTTGTAGTATTTAATCATCTTGGGTATCACTTCGTTCACGTCGCCCGTGATAGCGAAGTCGGCGATTTTGTTGATAGGAGCTTCGGGGTCGGTGTTGATCGAAATGACCATCGCCGACTGATCCATACCGGCCGTATGCTGAATCTGACCCGAAATACCGCAGGCGATATAGAGTTTCGGACGCACCGTCACACCGGTCTGCCCCACTTGGCGGGCATGCTCCGTGAATCCGGCATCGACCGCCGCACGGCTGGCACCTACTTCGGCTCCCAGCACATCGGCCAACTCATGCACCAGCTTGAAGTTCTCTTTCGAGCCCATGCCGTAGCCACCGGCCACGATGATACCGGCGCCTTTGATGTCGATTTTGCGTTCTTCGATTTGCCGTTCGACGATTTTCACCGTCAGGTCGGTATCTTTCACATACTTTTTCCAGTCGATAGTCTTCTCCTCACCGGCTGCCGGAGTCTTGGCCAGCTCCTTGCGCATCACGCCCTCGCGGACGGTCGCCATTTGCGGGCGATGGTCGGGATTGACAATCGTGGCGATGATGTTGCCGCCGAATGCCGGACGAATCTGATAAAGCAGGTCGGTGTACTCTTTGCCGGTTTTGGCGTCCTTGTGGTCGCCGATTTCCAGCTGCGTGCAGTCGGCCGTCAAACCGCTGTGCAGCGCCGACGATACGCGCGGTGCGAAGTCGCGGCCGATGCAGGTGGCACCGAACAGCACGATTTGCGGTTTCTCGGCTTCGATAAGTCCGCACATCACGGCCGTGTGGGGCAGCGTGCGGAACGGCTCGAAAATAGCGTCGTCGGCAGTCCATACGGTATCGGCACCGTATTTGGCCAGCTCTTTGCCGAGCCCTTTGACGTTGTGACCGATAACGACGGCCTCCAATTTCACTTTGAGCGTGTCGGCCAATTCACGGCCTTTGGTCAGCAGTTCGAGGCTTACGTCGGCAACCTTGTTGCCTTCGAGTTCGATATATACGAATATGTTGTTCATCTTTTCGTCGGATTAGCCGAGCGTGTGGCTCGCGATAAGTTCAACCATCAGTGCTTCGATGTCGCTGTCGGCAGCGGTGAGTTTCTTGGCCTCTTTCGCTTGGAATACGACATTTTCGATTTTCTTCACCTTCGTGGGCGAGCCTTGCAAGCCCAGCTGTTCGGGGTCGGGATTGACTTCGGCGGCCGCCCATTCGACGATTTGCAGCGCCGGTTTCGATGCTACCCGTTTGGCTGCTGCCGATTCGGGGTCGGCGGCGATTTCCGATTTGGCCAACGCGCATTTGTAGGTCATCACGCGTTTCGCGTTGCGCGGACGGCACTCGGCTGCCGAAGCATTGACCGTAATGACGACCGGCACGGGGCATTCGACCACTTCGGTGCCGTGCTCCAAACGACGTTTCACGACCAGCGTATCGGCCTTGATTTCTACTATTTCTTCGGCATAGGTAACCTGCGGAAGTCCCAGTTTTTCAGCCACCTGCGGGCCCACCTGCGCCGTGTCGCCGTCGATAGCCTGTCGGCCTGCGACGATGACGTCGGGATTGATTTTTTTCAGTGCGCACGACAGCGCGTAGGAGGTTGCCAGCGTATCGGAACCGGCGAATTCGCGGCCCGAAAGCAGATAACCGCCGTCGGCCCCGCGAAACATAGCATCGCGAATGATGTCGGCGGCACGCTGCGGGCCCATAGTCAGCACGTGTACGGTTGCACCGGCCAAGCGGTCTTTCAGCGACAACGCGGCTTCGAGGGCATTCAAATCTTCAGGATTGAAAATTGCCGGAAGCACCGAACGGTTGACCGTCCCTTCGGGAGTCATCGCGTCCTTGCCCACGTTGCGGGTGTCGGGCACCTGCTTGGCCAACACGACGATTTTAAGGTTTTCTTTCATTGTTGTTTGTATTCGGTTGTTAATTTGTTACTTATCGTTCGATTGTTTCGGCGCGGTCGGGCCCCACCGAGATGATTTTCACCGGCACGCCGGTTTCCCGCTCGATGAAATCCACATAGCGTTTGAATGCAACCGGAAACTCCTCGTAAGAGCGGCAGTTCCGCAAATCGCACTTCCAGCCCTCGAAATCGGTATAAATCGGTTTCAGGTTTTCCGTAACCGTGTAGGGAAATTCCGTCGTGCGCCGGCCGTCGATGTCATAGGCCGTAGCGACCCGAATCGTATCAAAATCGTTCATGACATCCGATTTCATCATGATGAGCTGCGTCACGCCGTTAATCATGATAGAGTATTTCAGCGCGACCAAATCGAGCCAGCCGCAACGACGTTCGCGCCCCGTGACGGCCCCGAACTCGTGTCCGACGCGGCGCAGTTCGGCTCCCGTTTCGTCGAACAGCTCCGTAGGGAACGGGCCGCTTCCTACGCGGGTGCAATAGGCCTTGAAAATGCCGTACACCTCGCCGATGCGGTTCGGTGCGACGCCCAAACCGGTGCAAACGCCTGCGCAGACGGTATTGGACGACGTGACGAACGGATAGGAGCCGAAATCGACGTCGAGCAACGTCCCCTGCGCCCCTTCGGCCAGCACCGGCCGGTTTTCATCCGAGCACTTATTGATGAAGTATTCGCTGTCGATGATTCGAAAACGTTTCAGATACTCCACCGCCTCGAACCATTGCCGTTCGAGCTCCGTGATGTCGTATTCGTAATTCAGACTGCGGAGAATGCGCTCGTGGCGCGCTTTGGCTGCGGCATAGATTTCTTTGAAATCGGGACGCAGCAAATCGCCGACCCGCATGCCGTTGCGGCTCACCTTGTCCGTATAGGCAGGGCCGATTCCCTTGCCGGTAGTACCGATTTTCGCACTGCCTTTCGCCGCTTCATAGGCGGCATCGAGCAGGCGGTGCGTCGGCAAAATCAAATGTGCTTTCTTGGAAATATAGAGCCGTTCGGTCAGGTCATGGCCGCTTTGGGCCAGTTCTTCGGCTTCGGCGCGGAACAGAATGGCGTCGAGCACTACCCCGTTGCCGATGATGTTGGGCTTGCCCCCTTGAAAAATACCCGAAGGAATCGAGCGCAACACGTATTTCTTGCCGCCGAACGCCAGCGTGTGACCGGCATTGGGTCCTCCCTGAAACCGTGCGACGACCTCGTAACGGGGCGTCAGCACGTCCACGACTTTCCCTTTGCCCTCGTCCCCCCATTGCAGGCCGAGTATCACGTCGATTTTTTTCATCTCTCCGGTTCTGTAAATTCGTTTGGGTGCAAAAAACCGTTTTTGCACCCAAAGATAAGCATTTTTTCGGAAATTCCCCAAATCCGCAGCAATCAGACGTCGAGGTCGTCGTCCGTCGCTTCGTCTCGCTCCGCGGCCGAACCGCCGTCATCCTGCAACTCGTCGGCGCCTTTCAGTTCGTCGTCGTAGTAATCCTTTTCGTCCTCTTCGGCTGCGTTGTCGTCGATTTTGACGTCGATTTTCACCAGATAGGCCACTTCGTCCGTATCGAACGGCACGGCATAAAAGAAATCGCCGTTCGGTTTGTCGACGCGAATCATCGCTTCGGTGAAGCCGTACGGATATTTCAATTTGACGGCATCCTGCATCTCGGCGGAGAGATTGTGCAAGCTGGTAACGATATGTTTCTTTGTCATAACGGTTTTTGTCATGATAGCGCTCGAATTTTTCTGCAATTATACGCAAAATTTACCTATTGCATCGTCTATGCGATTTTTTTTTGCATTTTTTTTGATTTTGTCGGTCGTTCGCCGCAAATTGTGTACCTTTACGCACGTTATAGCATTAAATATGGTACGCGAACGAATCGAAACCCTGCGCAAGCAGTTGGAATATCATAATCACCGTTATTACGTCGACAATGCCCCCGAAATCACCGATTTCGAGTTCGATGCCCTGATGCGCGAATTGCAGGAGCTGGAACGGGCGCACCCCGAATTCGCCGACCCCAATTCGCCGTCGGTGCGCGTGGGGAGCGACCTTTCGGCCGAGTTCCGCACGGTGAAACACCGATTCCCGATGCTCTCGCTGGGCAATACCTATTCGTTGGACGAGTTGCACGAATTCATCGACCGCATCGAGCGCGAAGCCGGCCCGACGGAGTATGTCTGCGAACTCAAATTCGACGGTACGGCCATTTCGCTCACCTACGAACACGGCCGTTTGTTGCAGGCCGTGACGCGCGGCGACGGTACGCAGGGCGATGACGTGACGGCCAATGTCCGCACCGTGCGTTCGGTGCCGCTGCGGTTGCAGGGCGACGGCTGGCCCGACTACTTCGAGATTCGCGGCGAAATCCTGATGCCCTACGCTTCGTTCGACCGGCTCAACGCCGAACGCGAAGCCGCCGGCGATGCACTCTTCGCCAATCCGCGCAATGCGGCGGCAGGAACGCTCAAACAACAATCGTCGGCCGTAGTCGCCCGTCGCGGACTGGATTGTACGCTCTATCAGGTCGCGGGCGAGAATCTTCCGTTCGCATCGCATCGGGAGAGCCTCGAAAAGGCGCGGCAATGGGGATTCAAAATTTCGGAACACCTGCGCATCTGCCACAATACGCAGGAAATCGACGAATTTATTACTTATTGGGATACTGCGCGACGCGAACTTCCGTTCCCGACCGACGGAATCGTCATCAAAGTCAACGATTTCGCCGTGCGGCGCCGTTTGGGCTTCACGTCCAAAGCTCCGAAATGGGCCGTCGCCTACAAATTCAAGGCGGAGCAGGCTTTGACGCGTTTGACGAGCGTCGATTTCCAAGTGGGCCGCACGGGAGCTATCACGCCCGTCGCCAATCTCGAACCGGTGCTGCTGGCCGGAACGACGGTCAAGCGGGCGACGCTGCACAATGCCGAACAAATGGCGTTGCTGGATGTTCGTCCGGGCGATATGGTCTATGTCGAAAAGGGAGGTGAAATCATCCCGAAAATCACGGGCGTGGAGCTGTCCCAGCGTCCGGCCGACAGCCGGCCGTTCGATTATATCGCCGTTTGCCCCGAATGCGGCACGCCGCTGGTGCGTTACGAGGACGAAGCGAAGCACTACTGCCCCAATCAGAGCGGCTGCCGTCCGCAGATACTCGGCCGCATGATTCACTTCATCCGCCGCAAGGCGATGAATATCGAAGGCCTGGGCGAGGAGACCGTAGAACTGCTCTACGAGAACGGCCTGCTGCACGATATTTCCGATTTGTACGATTTGCAGGCCGCGCAGTTGGCGTGCCTGCCCCGTCTGGGCGAAAAATCGGCCGAAAATATCATCCGTTCGATTCGCTCGTCGGTCGACGTGCCTTTCGGTCGGGTGCTGTTCGGACTGGGCATCCGATTCGTAGGCGAAGCGACGGCCAAATACCTCGCCGAGCATTTCCGTACGATGGACGCCGTGATGCACGCCTCGCACGAAGAGTTGGTCGAAGCGGACGAAGTGGGCGAAAAAATCGCCGATGCCATTCGTGAATACTTCGCCGATGCCGAAAATCTGCGCATCATCGAGCGCTTGCGTCAGGCGGGGCTGAAATTCGAGGCCGAAGCACGCGAACGGGCGTCGGATGCGTTGGCGGGCAAAAGTTTCGTCATCTCCGGCCGTTTCCTCAATCACAGCCGCGACGAACTGAAAGAGCTCATCGAGTTGCACGGGGGCCGCAATCTGGCCGCCGTGTCG
>CAMWYI010000036.1 GCA_947178455.1 uncultured Alistipes sp.
GTACAAATCCGACCGGAATTTGTCGATATTCGTGCGTTCGCGCGCCGACAAGAAGATGCAAGGCGTGCCCGCGTTGGCGAACCACGTGCGCTGCAACTCTTCGAGCGACCGGTTTTCGCGCGTGGGCGGCGTCAGGTCGTCGGGATCTTTCTCTATATAGGTGTAGGCATCGACCTTGTTGAAAACCAGATAGACCGGTTTGTCGCCCGCGCCGATTTCCTGCAAGGTCTGCTTCACCACATCGAGCTGCTCCTCGAACTGCGGATGCGAAATATCGACCACGTGCACCAGCAGGTCGGCTTCGCGCACCTCGTCGAGGGTCGATTTGAACGATTCGATGAGCTGCGTGGGCAGTTTGCGGATGAATCCTACGGTGTCGGACAACAGAAACGGCAGGTTGTCGAAGACCACCTTGCGCACGGTCGTGTCCAGCGTCGCGAAGAGTTTGTTTTCGGCGAAGACGTCGCTCTTGGCGATGAGGTTCATCAGCGTCGATTTGCCGACGTTGGTATAACCTACCAGCGCCACGCGCACCAGCTGTCCGCGATTGGAGCGCTGCACCGCCATCTGACGGTCTATCTTCTGTAAATCTTCTTTCAGTTTTGCGATGCGGTTGCGGATGATGCGGCGGTCGGTTTCGATTTCGCGTTCGCCCGCACCGCCGCGCGTGCCCGTACCGCCGCGCTGCCGTTCGAGGTGCGTCCACAGACCCGAAAGGCGGGGCAGCATGTACTCGTAATGGGCCAGCTGCACCTGCGTCTTGGCATAGGCCGTGCGTGCACGGGACAGGAAAATATCGAGAATCAACCGCGTGCGGTCGAGAATCCGGCACGGCATAGCCTTTTCGATGTTGCGGGTCTGGGCGGGCGAAAGCTCGTCGTCGAAAATCACGACATCGACCTCGTGTTCCTTGCACCACTCGGCGATTTCCTCCAACTTGCCCGGCCCGACGTAGATGCGCGACGACGGCTGGGGCATGCGCTGCGTGAAACGCCGCACGGTGCGGATACCGGCCGTTTCGGCCAGAAATTCCAGTTCGTCGAGGTATTCGGCCGTGCGCCGGTTGTCGGCGGCATCGGGCGTTACGGCGACGAGCACGGCCCGTTCGGGCGATTCAGGCTCCGGCAAGGTTTCGGTATGCTTTAATTCACTCATAAATTTTATTAGCGCTACGGGCGGTCGTCGGGCTTCGGAAGGTCAGGAAGCGCCCCGTTAAGAACGGGGATTTAAGCGCTTCAGCCGGTCGTCTGGCTTCGAAAAGTCAGGAAGCACTCCGGCCGCCCGCTTAAAAAGCGGGTTTCAGGCACGGCCGCCGGTTTTCGCATTCCGCTTTTCCTCAAAACAAGGGGTATTCACCCGAAAGCGAATACCCCCTTGTATTAGCGACAGACCGGCATCAGTTGGCTACGCGGAAATCGACGGGCAGCGTGTATTTCACGCGCACGGATTGGTTGCGCTGTTTGCCGGGCGTCCATTTCGGCGACTTTTTCAGCACGCGGACGGCCTCCTCGGAGAGCGAACGGTCGGGCGTCTGCAACACTTGGATGTTGGTCAGCGTACCGTCTTTCTCGACCACGAAAGTCAACGTCACACGACCCGAAATGCCGTTCTCCAACGCGATTTGCGGGAAACGCACGTTCTCCTGCACCCAGCGGCGGAACGTATTGAGGTCGCCGCCTTGGAACGAAGGCATCGTCTCGACGCGGAAGAAGACCTCCTCGTCGACGGTTTCCTCCTCCTCGACCGATACGATTTGCGTAATCTCGGCATCCTCGTCGAAGTCGGCGAAATCGACGTCGGTCGTGATTTTGGTATCGTTGGTCACCACTTCGAGCAGGTCGGCGATAACTTTCACCTCGACTTTCTTGGGAGGTTCGGGCGGTTTCTGGTCCTGACGGGTGATCTCCGTAATCTGTTCTTCGACCGGGCCGTAGTTATTGTCGATTTGTTGAATACGATACTCTCTCGGCGTGTAGGCGAACGCCAAAATAACCAGTCCGAGCGCGATGCACAGACCGATTTCGAGCAACAGACCCCGCTTGTTTTGCAGGTCGGCTTTCGGTGATTTCTTGATTTCCATACCTATCTTTCGTTCTTTTTCGTTAAATTCATCGGTTAGACATTCGGTTGCACGAGCGTATGCACGCAGCACAAATATAGAGATAAATTTCCGAAATCGCACCGTTCGGCACAAAAAAATTCACGAAATCGTTAATTTTGCACAGCGAAACTCTTTTTCGACCGAAACCAAGCGAAATGGCAGCACCCGAATTTCTGTACGGTTCGACATTCGACCGGCTGGCCGACCTCTGCACGAGCGAGGGGTGGCCCCGTTTCACGGCGGGGCAGCTGGCGCGCTGGCTCTACAAGCGCCACGTCGAAGACCCGGCCCGCATGACCGACCTCGCGGCACCCCGTCGCGAGCGGCTCGCCCAGTTGTTCGGGCTGGCGCTGACGCCGCCGCTGCGCGAAAGCCGCTCGGTCGACGGCACGAAAAAATACCTATTCCGCACGCACGAGGGGCACCTTATCGAATCGGCCTACATTCCCGACGGCGACCGCGCGACGCTGTGCGTTTCGTCGCAGGCAGGCTGCCGCATGGGATGCCGGTTCTGCGCCACCGGACGGCAAGGGCTGCAACAATCGCTCCCGACCGCCGAAATTTTGAACCAAATCGCCTCGCTGCCCGAACGCGACCGGCTCACCAACTTGGTATTCATGGGGATGGGCGAGCCGCTGGACAACCTCGACCACGTGCTGCGGGCGCTCGAAATTCTGACGGCCGACTGGGGATTCGGCTGGTCGCCGACCCGTATCACCGTCTCGACGGCGGGCGTCGTGCCGCAGCTGCGCCGGTTTCTCGACGCCACGAAAGTGCATTTGGCTGTTAGTCTGCACAATCCGTTCGCCGCCGAACGGGCCGAAATCATGCCCGTCGAACGGGCGTGGCCCATTGCCGAAGTCGCGGAGATTCTGCGCGAGTACGATTTTTCGCACCAGCGGCGCGTGTCGTTCGAGTACATCGTCCTAAGCGGGCTCAACGATTCGCCGCGCCACGTGCGCGAGCTGTGCCGGCTGCTCAACGGCATCAAATGCCGCATCAACCTGATTCGGTTCCACAAGATACCCGATTCGCCCTATTTCTCGCCCGACGAAGCCGCGATGGTGCAGTTCCGCGACGCGCTGACGGCCAAAGGCATCCAAACCACTATTCGGGCCTCGCGCGGCGAAGACATCCAAGCCGCCTGCGGACTATTGTCCACCCGCTTAAGAAGCGGGTTTTAAGCGCCCCGTTAAGAACGGGGGTTTAGGCGCTACGGACAGCTTTGCGGTTTCAGAAAGTTAGGAAGCGCTCTGACCGAATATAAAAAGGGTGGCAGCGACCACGACGGTCGGAAACATAAGGCCGGTCTATCGTGCCTAAAACCGCTTTCT
The DNA here is from genome assembly GCA_947178455.1 of uncultured Alistipes sp. GTDB lineage: Bacteria > Bacteroidota > Bacteroidia > Bacteroidales > Rikenellaceae > Alistipes. The sequence goes on from CAMWYI010000036.1 coordinate 3,436, forward strand.
TAAAGCGGCGGGCCTCCGCTGGCGGAGGCCCGCCGTTGGCGTCCCGTCCGCAGTCTTTGGCCCGCAAAAAGGGACAGCGCGCTTCCGACCGCCGGAAACCAATTGACCTCCCGTAACTATTAGAAATTTTTTTCTTATTTTTGGCATGTGAAAACGAGCCTTTCCCTTCGTCGTTTCGGGGCCGCGCTGCTGGCTGCCGCACTGCTCTCTCCCGCGTGGTTGTCGGTCAGCGGACTGACGCTCCCCGTCGCTTTGGTGCCGCTGCTGTGGGTGAGCAACACCTACGACCATTCGCGGCGCGCTTGGTGGGGGATGTTCGGCTGGGCCGCGCTCGCTTTCGTGTTGTGGAACGCCGCCACCGTCTGGTGGATTTGGTACGCCACGCCCGTCGGCCCCATTGCCGCGACGCTGGCTTCCACGACGCTCAACCTCACTGCTTTCATGGCATTCCACACGGTCTCGAAATCGGTCGGCCGCACGGTCGGCTACGTGACCCTCGCCGCCGCATGGATTGCGACCGAATATGCCTATACGGTCAGCGATTTTTCGTGGCCGTGGCTCGTGTTGGGCAACGGTTTTTCGCACGAGGTGTGGGCCGTGCAGTGGTACGAATACACCGGTGTTTTCGGAGGGTCGCTGTGGGTGCTTGTCTGCAACATCCTCTTTTTCGAGGCTTTGCGCCACCGCCGCGCCGTCGGGCATTGGGTCGCCGCCGCTGGCGCGTTCGTCCTGCCGGTGACTGTTTCGCTCGTCATTTGGTTCATCGGAGACCTCCACGCACTCGATTCCGACCGTCCGCGTGCTACGGTCAGCATCATCCAGCCCAATGTGGACTGCTACGCCAAATTCAGCGACAACGAGGAGTGGCAGGAGGAAAACATCCACCAGCTGCTGGCCGAAGTACCGGCCGAAGCGGAGTTTATTCTGTTGCCCGAAACCGCCGTGCCGGGATACTATCGCGAACCGGAACTCGCCGACCTCTTTTTTCCCGACGGGGGCACTTCCGACGTGTGGCTGCGGCTGACCGACAGCCTGCGAAGCGCCCACCCCGATGCACTGCTCGTGACGGGAGCCAACACGATGCGTTTCTACGGCCCCGTGAAAGCGACCGAGACCGCCCGTCTGCGGGCCGGAACCTACTACGACCATTTCAACACGGCCGTCGGGCTGGACACCGCCGGACGGGTGCAACTTCATCACAAAGGGCGGCTGGTCATCGGCGTGGAGAATACGCCGACGTGGGTTTTCGACGCTATGCGCTTTTTGGTCATCGACCTCGGCGGCACGCTCGGCCAAATCGGCAAAGGCCAGCACGGCACGGCATTCACGCACAACGAGACAGCAGTAGGTCCGGCGATTTGTTACGAGGGGTTGTACGGCGATTTCTTCGGCGATTTCGTGCGGCACGGCGCGCAGTTCATGGCTATCGTCTCCAACGACGGCTGGTGGGGCGACACGCCCGGCTACCGGCACCTGTTCACCATTTCGCGCCTGCGGGCTATCGAACACCGGCGGGCTATCGCACGCTCGGCCAACACGGGACGTTCGGGATTCATCTCGCCGCGCGGCGACATCGGCCGCACGCTCGGCTGGGACGAACGCGGCGTCATCACGGTCCGCGTCCCGCTCGAATCGCGCATGACTTTCTACACGCGCTACGGCGATTACGTGGCCCGCATTGCCGTGTTCCTCTGGATGTTGTGTGTGCTCTACTCCCTCGCCTACCGCATCCGCAAAAAATCGCATTTGATTGATTAGCACCTCTACCCCTTAATAAAAAAATGAATTACGCTCAAACGCTCGATTTTCTCTTCACGTCGCTGCCCGCTTTCGAGCGGAAAGGCGCATCGGCCTACAAACCCGGGCTGGAACGCATCGCCGCGTTCTGCAAGACGATGGGCAATCCGCAGCGCAATTTCTTCACCGTCCACGTGGCCGGCACCAACGGCAAAGGCTCCGTGTCGCACATGCTGGCGGCGGTGTTGCAGCAGGCGGGCTACCGCACGGGCCTCTACACGTCGCCCCACTTGCAGGACTTCCGCGAGCGCATCCGCGTCGACGGCGAGATGATTCCGAAGCAGAAAGTCGTGAATTTCGTCGACAAGTACCACGACAAAATGGTCGAGCTGGAGTTGTCGTTCTTCGAAATGACGACGGCCATGGCATTCGACTACTTCGCGCAGAGCGACGTCGAGGTGGCCGTCATCGAAACGGGACTGGGCGGGCGGCTCGATGCGACGAACGTCATCATGCCCGTATTGAGCGTCATCACCAACATCGGGCTGGAACACACCGACTTGCTGGGCGACACGTTGCAGAAAATCGCAGCCGAGAAAGGCGGCATCATCAAGAAGAGCATTCCGGTAGTGGTCGGCGAAGCGGACGAACGCTACGATTCGGTGCTCGAACAAATCGCGGCGACCAACAAATCGAAGGTGGTTTACGCCCAACGCGAAGTGCGGTGCGATGCGCAGGAACACGCGGCCGACGGACGACAGCGTTTCCGCATGTGCCGCCTGCGCGACGGACGCAATTACGAACTGGAACTCGACCTTGCGGGCGACTACCAGCGGCACAACCTGATTACGGCCATGGCGGCTATCGACTTTCTGCACGAGGAGACGCCGCTCACGATTTCGCGCCGCGCTTTCATCGAAGGGCTGCGCGACGCGGCGGCGAACACTTCGCTGCACGGGCGCTGGGAAAAACTCGCCGACGCCCCGCTGACGGTGTGCGACACGGGCCACAACGCGCACGGAATAGCCCGAGTGGCGGCGCAACTGAAACAATGCGACTACAAGCAACTCTATTGTGTCATGGGTTTCGTGCGCGACAAGGATTTGGCGCACATTCTGCCGCTGCTGCCGCGCGAGGCGCACTATATTTTCACGCAGGCGCAGACCCCGCGAGCCCTGCCGGCATCGGAACTGGCGGCCAAAGCGGCTATCTACGGATTGCAGGGCGAAGCGGTCGACACGGTATCGGCGGCCGTCGAACGGGCCCGCGAACTGGCGCAACCGGACGACCTGATTTTCATCGGTGGCAGCACCTATCTTGTTGCAGAGATTCCTACCCCGCAAAAAGAGTAACGGCGCAGGAACCCTAATTGGCGGGCCGAAGACTGCGGAACACGCGAGTATACGAGCGGGCCTCTGCCGGCGGAGTCTTCGGCCCGCGCGACGCATAGCGCCGCAATGTATCAAGGGTGACGGCGCAGAAACGTTGCGAACCTGATGACCGTCTATCGCGCTAATAAGACCCCGTTCTTAACGGGGTAAAAAATCAGAACGGATACCCCACGCCGAAGTTAAGCGCGGTATTTTTCCAGCGGAAGTCGTGAATCCACCGCTGGCCGACGGAATTGTTGGGATTGTGCAGCTGGATGCCCCAGTCCAACCGCAGCACGGCGAATTTGATGTCGAACCGCAAGCCCAATCCCGTATTGAAGCCGAGCTGCTTGTAAAAATCTTTCAAATAGAAGACCGCGTCGTCGGAGTATTGCGACGGGTCGCGTTTCACGAACCAGATGTTGCCCGCGTCGAGGAACGTGGCACCGTGCACGATGCCCCAAATCGGGAATCGGAATTCGAGATTGGCTTCCAGCTTCATGTCGCCTAACTGCGACGGGAAATTGGTTTCGGGACGCGGCACCGAACCCGGCCCCAGCGTGCGGGGCGTCCAGCCGCGCATGCCGTTGCTGCCGCCCGCGTAGAACAGACGGTCGAACGGCACCGAAGTCGAGTTGCCGTAGGCCATTGCCAAACCGCCGTAGAGCCGTCCGGCGAGGGCCGTCTTGGCCCCCAGCATGATTTTGCGGCTCGCGCTGATGTCGAAACGGAAGTACTGCGAATAGCGGATGCCCAAAATCCGATAATAACGTTCGTCCTGCGTACGCACGGGCGACGCGAACAGATGAGCCAGCCCGCCGACCAAGTTGCCCGCCGTCTCGGCATTGAACCGGATGACCGTTGCGTTGCGGCCGAGGTTTTTCAGCTGATTGTTGTACCCGTAACTGAACGTCAGCCCTGCAATCAACTGGGTTTGGTAGCTGTTGATGAGGTAAAGGTTTTCGGTGTCGTTCAGAAAATCGGGGTCGAGGTAGCTCACGTCCACCACGTTGATGTCGATAGGCCGCAGCGAGAACGACGAATAACTCGAATTGGTCCACTGGTAGGTCATGCCCGCACTGGTCAGCGTGCGCCGGTAGTAGGGCCTGTCCTGATAGTTGAGCGATAGTTCGAGTTTGGTCTTGGGCTGGTTGACCGTCCCGAAGCGCGTGATGCTCCACGGCACGAGGAAGCGCGGGAAAGTCAGTCCGACCGAGATGCCGTACTCTTCGGCGCGGCGCTTGCGGGCGTCGCGCGCCTTCATGAACTCGTACCCGAACGAACCCGACACGTCGAACGATTCGGCCCCGCGAAAAATGTTGCGGTTCTGGTAGCCGATGGTGGCTTTCAGCCCGTAAAAACTCGACGTCGTGCTGCCTTCGAGGTCGACCTTGAAACTCTGCCGTAAAGTGGGCGTGCAGAGGATGTTGCAGGTGAGGTAGCCCTCGCGGACGGACTCCGTGCGTGTCGAATCGCTCTGCTCGCCGACATAGGTCACGTAGTTAGTTTCGTCGACCGTGCGCGGCTGTTCGGTGAACACGATGCGCGCCGACCGGAAATACCCCAACGCCATGAGGTCGGTATAGGCGCGGTTGACCTGCGCCGAATTGTAGATGTAATTGGGATACAGCGGAATGGACTGCCGCAGGATTTTGGGTCGCACGTTGGGTTTGCCCTCGTAGACGATGTCCAACCCCCGATAGTAGGTCGTGTCGAGCCGCGAAAGCAGCGTCGTGTCGACCATGCCCGAAGCATCGGGCCGGTAATCGGGAAAAACGTTGATGCGGTCGATGCGATAGACCGCGTTGTCCTCGAACAGCGGCTGTCCCTGCTCGTCGTAACCCGACAGATAGGGTTTTATTAAGAGGCGGAGATTAGCTACTCGAGGTTGTTGGAGGGTGTCGGCGATGTACTCGATGTTGTTGACCGTGAAGTTGAAATAGCCCCGTTCGCGCAGGCGGGCCGTGATGCGTTCGCGTTCGTCGTCGAGCACCGAGATGTCGAAAATCTCGCCGCGATGCAGCAGCGAGTGGACGGTATCGGGCAGCACGAGCTGTTCGAGAAACTTGTCGCGGAATTCGTAACGCACCGCCCCGATGCGGTAAGGCAGGTGCTGCCGGACGCGATAGGTGACTTTGGCCCGTCGGCGTCTGGAGAGGGTGTCCACCTCGCAGAAAGCCTGCGAAGCATAATACCCGCGCGAATTCATGTAGATTTTCAGGTTCTCGACGCTCTTGCGCGTCAACGACGGGTCGAACAGCACGGGAGCCTCGCCGATGCGGCGTTTCCAGTTGTTCCAGCCGTTGTGTTTCGCGGAGTCGGCCTGCTGGTAGAGCCAAACGTAGAAATTCGTCCCCAAAAGGCGTTTGTTCGGCGTCTGCCGGATGTAGCGTTGGAGTTCATCGGCCGTGATGCGCTGGCGGCGCGGGGTCTCTTTGTCCGCCTCGACGGTCGCTTTGCTCAACAGATAGGAACCTTCGGGGATGTGGCGCGTGACGCTGCACGACGAGCACAGCCAGCCCAGTGCGGCGATGCGCACCCAACGCCCCGCAGCATGCAGGCACCTGTTCCCTCTGTTTCCCATAAACCGCCGACGCCGCACACCCTATTGATTGAAAAATCCCTGCTCTTTGAGCAGTGCCAAGTAGGAACGCGAAATGGAGAGATTGTCCTCGCGCGTGTAGCGGCGCTGCGTGAAAATCTGCGCCAAGTTGGGCAGGTCGTTCTCTTCGAGCAGGCGTTTCGTGAGGTCGGACGCCTCGCGCTCGGCCCACAGCTCGTCGATGACGGCCGACGTGTAGTTCTTGTACTCGTCGTAATGCACGACGGCATCCAGCGGCAGCCGGTCGGCCAGTTCGGGCTTCTCGTCGGGATACCCCATGACGACGGTCGTCACCGGCACGACCCCTTTGGGCAGTTTCAGAATGCGGGCGATGTCGGCGGCCGTGTAGAGCGTCGTACCGAGGTAACAGATACCCAATTCGTTGGCTTCGGCCTGAATGCACAGATTCTGCGCCGCCAGCAACGCATCGGTCATGGCGTTGAGGAACCACGCAAAATTGTCGTAAGCGGGGTCGGCGTTGCGCTGTTTGCACCACATCGAGAACCGATGCACGTCGGCGCAGACGGTCACGACGCACGGAGCCTGCGTGACCATCGGCTGGTCGAAATGGCACGGCGCGAGCTGCTGTTTCAACTCGGCATCGCGCGTCACGACCAGCGAATACAACTGCATGTTGCCGCAAGTCGAAGCGCGCACGGCGGCTTCCAACACGTTGCGCAAGACCTCTTCGGGAATGGGCGTCGACCGAAACTTACGAATCGAACGATGTTTTATTAAAAAGCTTTTCATATCTTATTACCGATTACAAAAGGATTTTTCGCGGGTGCGAAATCCATGCAAAAATAATCATTTTTTTATTAGCCCCGTTAAGAACGGGGTTCTATTAGCGCGATGGACGGTCGACGGGTTTCAGGAGGTAGTCTGCGCTATCACCGTTATTTGCGGGCCGAAGACTGCGGAGGAGACGACACGCAAGTGGCGGGCCTCCGCTGGCGGAGTCTTCGGCCCGCGCGGCTCGCAGAGCCGCAGTCTATAAAACGGTGACGGCGCAGAAACCTTGCGAAGCCTAACGACCATCCTTTGCGCTAATAAAACTCCGCACTGTAAAAATTGCGGAAAAAGCGTGAAGCGAGCCGACTGCGCCCGGAACGAACGTGCGAAAAGCGCAGTCTTTCGTGTTCGTTCAGCAGGCGGCGAACGAAACGCCCGCAATTTTCACCGTGCGGATGGTTTTCGGTACCTTTTGCCATCAAAAGGTACGATAGGGAAAATTTGTCGAACCCAAAAAACTGTCCGCCACAGTAATAAAAAAGCGGCCGTCTCCGAATCGGGGAGACGGCCGCTGCCGGTCGCTTATGGTATTTTATTAAAGACTCGGCTGTCGTTCGAACCGACCCTCCCTCTCGGAGGCAAGGTCAATTCGCCGCCTGCTTTTTCGCAGCACCCGATTTCGTTGTGACGACGATTGCATTTTCGCCGTTTCCTTTCAATATCGACAGGTTTTGAATGTCGTTCACATCAATTTCGTTCAGCCGGTCGACACCGCCCTCGACCGGTTGGTCGTCGACAATCAACATCGGTTTTTCATCGTTCGGCCTCGTTCCGTAACCCGAGACCGTCACCGTGCCGTCGGCCGATTGTTCCGACGATACGAGCGAAATGATGAATGCCTGCCCTTCGGGCTCACCGACCGTATAGGAATAGGTCATGCACCCCACATGGGAGACTGTCAGCGTCCGACCGGCCGCCGTTTTGATGGTGGCACGTCCATCGGCATCGGTCACTGCGCCGTTCGTCGAGCCCACCTCCTGCACGAGCGCCCCAGCCAGCGGTTTGCCTTCGTTAGTTACAAACGCATGCACCGTGACGGTTTTTTCCGCCGGAGCCTCCGCTTTCGGGTAGGCCACTACGACCAATTCTTCGGCCGTATTTTCCGACGGGACGGGCGCAGCGTCTTGTTCAGCGGGAGACTCGACCCCAGCCAAGCGGAAATCCACCGGCAGCGTGTACTTCACCCGCACAGCCTCGCCTTTTTGCATGCCGGGCGTCCATTTGTCGGAACGTTTCAGCACCCGTTCGACCTCCTCCGAGAGCGAGCGGTCGGGCGTCTGCAAAATCTCGATATTGGCCAGCGTACCGTCTTTCTCGATAGTGAACGTCGCCACGACACGGCCCTGTATCCGATTGTCCAAAGCCTCTTCGGGCATTCGCACCTGCGTCTGCACCCAGCGGCGGAAATCATTGAGGTTGCCGCCTCGGAATGTAGGCATCACCTCGACCCGAAAATACGCATCGTCCGGCTGTTGGGCCGTCCCGACGAGCGAGGTTCCGTGCTCCGAAACGACCGGCTCAGCGGCCCGCGAAGTGAACGAGAATGCGCAAAGCAATCCGATTAGCGCGGGCACCGTGCCCGCCAAACGCAACAGAACGTGTCTGTGCGCATTGTCAGTTGTCATCATGATAAATCGTTTTTTGGTTCGTGAATTGCGCAGCCCGTTGGTTATGTCCGGACTATAACCTAAAAGCTGTTTGAGAATGAGTTGCATATAGTAACGCACGTCGCATCCGCTGCGGAGCACGTCGCCGTCGGCTTCGTACTCCTCGACTTCGTTCAACCGGCTGGCGGCCAGCCACACAAACGGATTCCACCACAGCAGGGCTTTCATGGTCTCCATCGCGATGCGTTCGGCCGAATGGCGGTGGCGGATATGGCTCCGCTCGTGCAGGAGGATGACGGGTATTTCGTCGTCGGGCGTGCCCTGCCAAACGTAAATGGTGCGGAACAGCGAACAGGCCTCGATTCGCTCGGGCGTGCGGACAAGCGTATAATCGTCAGCGAAAGCGATTTGCCCCGTGCGGCGGATGCGGCGCAACAACAGCAGCTGCCGCAACACCGGCACCAGCACGACCGCCGTTCCGATGCAATAGACTGCCCAGAAAACGACGGCTCCCCAATCGACCGCCGCCTCAACGACCGTCGCCGCCGCCGTGTCCGAAAAATCGACCGGCACGACCGGCAACACCTCCGCCACCACCGGCGCGGGCCACACGGGAATGCGGAGCGCAGGAATGACCCCTGCGAGGCAGACGGTCGCCAGCAGGTATGCACGGCACCACCGGAACGGCGTGCGCCGTTCGAGTAGCGCGGCGTAAACCGCGTAAAGCACGCCGCTGCAAATCGCCGTTTCGACAAGATAGGTCAACATTTCATTCATCATCATGCGCTGTTTCGTTCATGCCGGCTTCACGACCTGTTCCGCGAGAGGATGTTATTGTTTTTCGCTCTTGCGGATGATTTCCAGTATGTTGTCCATCTCCTCGACCGAGATGTTCTCGCGTTCGGAAAAGAACGACACCAGCTGCGACAACGACCCGTCGAAATAGTTGGACAACATTGACGACATGACCGTCTGCGCATAGTCTTCTTTGGCCAGAACCGGATAGTAGCGGTGGCTTTTGCCTTCGGCCTTGTGGCCGACGAAGCCCTTGTTTTCCAGAATTTTCAGAAACGTCGCTACGGTCGTGTACTTCGGGTGCGGTTCGGAGGTTCGTTCGATGATTTCGCTCACGACGGCATCGCCCAGCCGCCACAAAATCTGCATGATTTCCTCCTCGCCCCGCGTAAGTATCTGTTTCTTGTTCATAAGTTTATATGTGTTTATTTCGTTATCGTTCTCTCCTCCTCACGCTGCAAACTTACTACTAATAATTTAGAAATACAAAGTTTTCTGCTAAAATTTTAGTTTTTATTTTTT
>CAMWYI010000037.1 GCA_947178455.1 uncultured Alistipes sp.
TGCAAAATTTCGAGCGGCACACGAACCACGGGTTGTGCAGGTCGGGCTCGTTGTAGCGCAGTTCACGGCCGTCGGGCAGCGATTCGGTGCGGCCGCCCGCTTCGGCGAGAATCAACTCGCCCGCCGCCGTGTCCCATTCGTAGGTCTGCGTCGTGCGGACGTAATAGTCGACCTTGCCTTCGGCCAGCAGGCAGAATTTATAGGAGCTGCCCTGTTCCACCACCTCCAAATCGGGACGGCGTTCGCGCAGCGTGTCGATGTGCGCATGCGTTTCGGGCGTCTGGTGCGACCGCGACACCGCCACGACCAGCCGGTCGGCCTGTGCACGGTCGGTCAGGGGCAGCCGACGGCAATCCGCCACGATTCGTTCGTAATCGTATCCCGATTCGGCATCGGCCGACACGCCCTCTTTGAGAAACGCGCCGCAGTCCCGCCACGCGATGTACATCTTCTCGAAATAGGGCACATAGATGACCGCGCCCATGCAGATGTTGTTCTCCATCAGCGCGATGTTGACCGTAAATTCGTTGTTGCCCTTGATGAACTCCACCGTGCCGTCGAGCGGGTCGACCAGCCAATAGAGCTCCCAGTTGCACCGTTCGTCGTAACGCATTTCGCGCCCCTCCTCCGACAACACCGGAATGCGCGTCGTGCCCAGATACTCGCGAATCGTGCGATGCGCCTGCCGGTCGGCCACCGTGATGGGCGTGCGGTCGTTCTTCATCGTGATGTCGTAGTCGTCCTGATGCTTGTAGACTTTCAGGATGACGGCTCCGGCCCGTACTGCCGCATTGAACAGCGGCGGCAACAGCTGTTTTCTCACATTCTCGTCGATCATCGTCGTGCGGTTTCGGTGGTGCGTGGTATCGGTTGTCATGGTAAAGATAACTAAATTCCGCGATATTGTGAATTTTTTAACAGCGATTTTTTGCATTCCCATATCGAAATGCAGCGGCCGCCCGCAACGCGCATCACCGCTTGGCGAGCCCGCAGCACCGCTCCCGCGACCACTGCCGCCGTAACCGGCACAGCGGCAAGCGTCCACCGGCCCGATGCAGTAGCCGTCGCAGCCGCTGCTAACCCGCCGACCACCAGCAGCCCGAGCCCCCATGTCGCGTACCGGCAACGTTTCGCCGCATGCGGACGGTCGGTGCGGTAGGCCAGCGGCTCCCAAAGTCCGATTCGGTTCCGGCGACCGATGCCGCGCCGCCAGTCCGCCCCGAACCCGCCCGCCGCCAGCACCGCTTCGCGCGCGACCAGCGAAACCGCCGCCCCGACATATGACCGAACCCAAGCGACCGTCCCGTAAGGATGCTCGCCCAACTCGGCGACCAGCCGCGTCACGGCGTCGGGCAGCAGACAGGTGCGCCCGTCCACCGGAAGCAGGTAATCGTAAGCGGCGACAGCGGCCGCAGCATTCCAATCGTCGGCCGGCGCGAACTCCGGCCCCTGCGGACGGTCGACCAGCACCAGCCGCCGACAGCTGCGGCGGCGCGAACGCCACAACGACCGCACGACGATTTCGGGAAACTCCTGCGACCCGCGCCATTCGACCCGAATCATCCGGTAGCGGGCCGTCAGCCGAGCGAAGGCTTCGGACGCACCGGCCGCATCGAGTACGACGACGGCCTCGAAACGGGTATATTCCGATTTCAGCAGGGCTTCGATACATTCGGGCGTGCCGACGCCGCTGCACAGCACCGAGATGCCGAACTCCTCCGACAGACTGCTGCCGATGCCGTGCATACGCCCCAGCAGCAGCCGTTTGTTCCGGCCCCGCAGCACCGCCCCGACGAACGCGCAAGCGGCCGCGACCACCGCGCAAAGCACCAGCAACAACACCGTTTTCATGCCAGCGAACGTTTATAAGATTGCACGAGCGTCTCGTAATAGGGGCGTTCCGCCTCCTCGAATAGCCGCTGCATCGTGGTCGGCGCATAGCCTTCGAGCGCCATGCAGCGCAGCAGCGCCCGACGCTCCCGTGCGTCCATTTCCGTGATGAAAACCGCCACTTCGCGCCGCAACAACGAACGCCGCAGCGAGCAAAGGGCATACAACGCTTCGCGGCCCAATGCGGGGTGCGCCGTATCGGCCACGAATTGCAACAACCGCCCTTCGGCCTCCTCGATGCCGAATTGCCGGACGATAGCCAGTCCCACGCGGCGCAGATTGAGCGACCGCGTTTCGAGCAGCGGCCCGTAAGCCAGCGGCAGAATGCCGCGCCGCAGCAACGCCATCAGTTCCGCCACTTCGGATGCCGAAAGCGGGTACGCATAGTCGCCGATGCGCTGCAAAGCGTGCGACGGGTCGACCGATAGCTGCACGGCCAGCGCATGGAAGCGGACATAGCGGTTGCGGCTCCGCAAATAGGGTGCGACGGCCGCCGCTACGGATTCGTCCGCAGGCAGACACGCGAGTACGGCCAGTGCCTGTGCCCGCCGATACCCTCGACATCGTCGCGCCTGCCGCAGCATGCGCCGGTCGAGCCGATAATGGGCTACGATACGCCGCAACAGACCGTCGTTCAATCCGTAAGTAATGGCCACGACACCGGCCACCGCTTCGCAAAGCAGCCGGCGCGACCCGAAGCGTCCGAAAAGCGGGAAATAGGGAACCTGCGTCCCGTCGCCACCCAAAGCCAGCATCAGCGTGTGGAGATACTCGGTGCGCAGCCGCGCATCGCGCCCCGTCCGGCGTCGTTCGCGCACGGCGGCACCCACAACCCCGACGGAAAAACCGCACGCCAGCACCGCCGCACAAAGCGTATAGACGATATAGAATTGCTCTATCATGTTCACACTCGGCCGCCCAATTCGTCGGACACCTTGCGCCGCAGCCGTTGGAGGTTCACCGGAAACGTCATGTATTGGTCGACGCCCGATTCCAACAGGCTCAACACGGTCTGTTCGGCCTGCTGCCACGACAGCACGTAAACGGCCGGATGCCGCAGACCCGCAGGCCGCACCTCGCGCACGGGGTTGCCGCCGCACAGGAACGACGCGGCCTGCAAGACGATGACGAGGTCGAACGCCTCGCGGCGGCACAGCGTCCGCATTCCTTCGCAATCGGTCGTACAGCGCACTTCGGCGCCCAATCCGGCCAGCGAAAGGCGGATGACGTCGCGTGCGAACGCATCTTCGGCAACAATCAATATACGGCGCATGATTCCCATAACCGGAACGGCTGCACGACCCTCGTCAGAGGGCTCCGACCGGCGGTCGCACCTCGCCCAAAACCGTGCCAGAGGCCGACCGAACGAGATTTTTTTGTATCCATAAATATATTCGTTACCTTTGTAAAGAAAACCAACACCCACCGTATCATGAGAAGACTGCTTTTTGTTTCGACCTTCCTCGCCTGCCTGACGCTGTGCGCCGCATGCAGCGACGACGAGTTGTCGTTGGAAATGACCGCCAACGATTGGGAGCAAACCGTTTGGAATGCCCACGAAGTCGCCTACGACGGGCAAGGGAACATCGCGGGAGAATCGTTCTATGTGCTCGAATTTCAAACGCAGACGACCGGCAAATGCACGGAACAGAATGCCGACGGCGACTATCTTCGGACCAATCCGTTCAGCTATACGGTCGACCGCAAGCTCGTCAGTTTTCAAGGGGCCCTCACGCTGCAGTGGACAGTCACGGAGCGGACGAAGCAAAAAATCGTCATGCAGACCTACCTCGAAAACAACCTCGTGATGACCCTGACGCGGATGTACTGACGCCGCGCGGCATGGCCCACCGCACGGTATGCCGCACCCCGAACAGCACGACAGCACTCCGACGCCTTTGGAAAAACTTTTCGGGCGAACGATTGCTTTTTCAGAAAATATGCGTATATTTGCACGCTAAAAAAGGTTCAAATACCCTTTTTTCTAAACACAATGTACGTTATAGTAGAGATTGCAGGTCAGCAATTCAAGGCTGAAAAAGGTCGGAAACTTTATGTCCACCGTCTTCAGGGCGAAGAAAATTCGTCCGTAAGTTTCGACCGTGTCCTGCTCGCAGACAACGACGGTCAGGTCAAAGTCGGCACACCTGTGGTGAAAGGTGCCGAAGTGAAATGCAAGATTCTGAAACACCTCAAAGACGACAAAGTCTTGGTGTTCAAGAAAAAACGCCGCACGGGCTACCAGAAATGCAACGGGCATCGTCAGGCGCTGACGCAGATTCTTGTGGAAGAAATCGTTGCATAAACCTTAAAAACGAAGCATCATGGCACACAAGAAAGGTGTAGGTAGTTCCAAGAACGGCCGCGAGTCGGAAAGCAAACGACTCGGCATCAAATTGTTCGGCGGCCAGTTCGCAAAGGCGGGCAACATCATCGTCCGTCAGCGCGGCACGGTACACAGTGCCGGTGAGAACGTCGGCATGGGTAAGGATCATACGCTCTTCGCATTGGTCGACGGAACGGTATCGTTCTGCAAGAAACGCGAGGGTCGTTCGTTCGTGAGCGTTACGCCGCTGAACGAATAAGCACATACGTGATTTGCACGAGAGAGGGGTGTTTCCAATGGAAACACCCCTTTTTCATGGGCCGTCGGGTACCGGTCAGAACGCCAGTTTCACACCGGCGGTGAAGTTGGCCCCGTATTCGGGATAGAACGGATAGCGGTACTGCCGTTTGTTCAGCAGATTGTCGCCTTCGGCGAAAACACCGATGCGGTCCGAAATCCGCCAGTCGAAGAATGCCCGCAGGCCGAACGTCAGGGGAACCTTGAAACGCCGCTTTTCGCCCGCGAAAATGTCCTCGTCCGCCGACAGAGCATCCACGCGGAAGACCGTCCACCGACGGGCTGTCTGCATCGACGCCGACACGCCGAACGATATGCGTTTCGCCGCGTAACGGATGCCGAAATTGCCCTCGAACGACGGCGCACCGTTGCCATAGTCGAGTTTGTCGCGGTAGAGGTACCCGTGCACGCCCAACTCCATGTGCAGGGCACTGACGGGCCGGAACTCCGCCTCGCCGTGAAGCGACGCGACGACCTGCCGTCCCAACACCGGCCGCAGAGCGACGGCCGCAACGAGCGGTTCATCGTTCGCCGAGTCGTAAAGCTCCGACGCGACCCAATAATCGTGGCGGTCGCGAATCGAGCAAGCGGCATAAAAGCGATAGGCGAACCGTTCGTGCCACACATCGCCGCAGATGCCGAGCCGCCCGTTGTAATCGACCGACGTTTCGTCCAGCACGGTCGCCGGTGCGACATACGGACAAAGGCGGGTCAACGACCGGTAGCTGTTGTCGCGCACGCTGCCGTCGACCTCGAAGAAAGGCCGCACTTTGTTCGTGCCGAGATGATACTGCAACCGCACGAACGGCAGGATATAATTTCCGTCGTCGGTACCGGCAATCCGGTCGTGGACGTAATCGGCCCCGACCTCGAAATCGAACGTGGCGCCCTCGTGTCCGTACCGCACGCCGCCACGAATCAGGTGTTCCTTGAATCCGTCGAGCGCACGACCTCCGTCGAGCCGGTCGTAGCCCGCTTCGAGGGCGAATCGGTGCCGTCCGAACGCCTTGGCGAGTTTTCCGCTCGCATGGAAGTCCGTCTGGCGCGGATGCGTGCTCCCCGCCCAAACCGTCTGGTCGAAAAAGAGACCGGCACGTGCGGTAACATCGAAATTGATGCGGCTCAAATCCTGAAAATCGTCGCCGATGCGCACGGCGAAATCGGCCTCGCCGAAGTCGATGCGAGCCCCGGGCGCAGCCGGAAGCCGAGCGGCGTCCGATTCATCGAACGACGGTGCCGCATACGCACCGTAGCGGTGATAGAGGCGGTTTTCGTACGAAGCGGTCGCTTCGAGCATGTGGCGGCCCAGCTGCTTCCCGGCCGCTGCACCGACGCGGTTGGTCATCCGCAGCGAATTGTTTTCGATGCCGAAATCGTTGCGGATGTCGGCATACCGGCCCTCGTGTTGCACGAACCCGAGCGCATAGCCTGTATCGGGATGCTGGGTCGCCACGTGGAAATCGACGGCGGAGTTGAGCGGATAACCGGCCCCGAGTTTCAAGTAACAAAGCGACGGCCGGTTGAAAGTCCAGTAGGTGACGCTCGCCGGACGAATGGGTTGCAGTTCGAGCGGCATATTGAGCAAAAACGGCTCGGCGGAGTCGCTGATTTCGGGACGCATCCGCGTCGTATCGGTCATGTCGGGTACGATGGGGAGCTTCGTCGCTTGGGCCACGCTCGGCACGTACTCTTTGGTCACTTCGACCTGTTTCGCGACCTGCGCGCCGGCCCCGAAAGGCAGTGCCGCCAAGAGTGCGGCGGTCAATAAAAATCTGTTCATCGTCATTTCAGTTTGCGGATGCGGGCGGCGGCCTCGTCGACAATGCCGTCGTCGGCGGGCGAATAGCCGTTTACGATGCTTTGCCACGTGGCGCGCGCTTGGAAATCGTCGCCCTTGCGAAGATAGACCTCGCCCAGCAGCAGGTAGGCTTTGGCCAGCCAGTAAGGTTTGGGCTCGCGCTCGGAATAGGCGAAAATCGCCTGCTCGGTGCGGTCCGCATCGTCCTGCCGGAACAGGTCTTCCAGCAGGTAGTAGTTGGCGGCCGAACCCTCTACCGAGCGCACTTCGCCGGAAAGCTCCTTGTAAAGCGCGAGCGCATCCGACGTCTTGTTCGTCGTGCGGTATTGTTCGGCCAGCGCGAACGTCGCCTCGCGGCGGGCCGTCGCACCGGCATCGGCATGGCTGCGGACATCCTCCGCCATGGTGCGGATGCGCGCGGCGTTGCCGTCGGAAACCGTCGCCCGCACGTAACCCGTCATGGCCTCTTGTCGCTCGGCTACGGTCGGAGCGGCGTCATAGAGTTTGCGGTAGGCGACAGCCGCTTCGGAATAACGCTGAGCGGCGAACGTCATTTCGGAGAGTTTCTCCAACACTTTGAGCATATAAGGATTGTTCTCTTCGTTCGACAGCTCGGTCAGCGTACCGATAGCCTCTTTGCGCTGTCCGTCGCGCAGGTAGCAGTCGCTCAACAGGTAGAGCGCGTCGCGCCGATAGTAGCCTTTGGGATAACTCAACAGATAACTGCGCAACGATTTGGCAGCGGTCGCACCCGACTCGGTGATGTAGAGCTTTTGGGCGGCGGCGAACGACAGCGAATCGCGCGCGAGAAGCGTCAGGTCGCTCTCCATGCCCGCTTTGGCGGCGTAATCGAAGTAGGCGTCGGCATCGCCGCGCGAAATGTAGATGTCGCGGATGCCTTGCATGGCGTCGCGCGCCTCGGCCGAGTGGGGAGCCGACACGACGATTCGGTCGTAGTACTCCAACGCCTTGTCGCGGTCGCCGAGATTGAAGTAGGCCAGTCCCAAGTCGGCCAGCGCCTGCGACCGATGAGCCGAAGCGGGATACTGCTTGATGAACTGCACCAGCGTGGCGGCTCCTTCGGCATAGCGTTCTCCGGTTATGGCGCTGTGTCCCAGCTCGAAGTGTGCCGCTTCGACGTAGATGCCGTCGCCGTCGGCGATGATTCGGCTCAATGCCTGCCGTTTCTGCTCGGGTTTGTTCATCAGTCCGTAGGCAATGGCCCGCTGGTACTGCGCATAGTATTTCGCATCGCCGCCCAGCGCAATGGCTTTGTCGTATTGGTCGACAGCCTCCTTGAAACGGCGGTCGGCAAAACGGATGTCGCCCAAACGGTTGTAGGTATCGCTGCGATAGCGGTCGTTGGAGCGGTGCAGCGCGAGGAATTTTTGAAAATCGGTTTCGGCTTCGGCCATTTGTTCTTGCGAAAAGGCGCAGTAGCCCAAATTGTACCAAGCCATGACGTATTCCGGCTCGCTCTGCGGCGCACGGCGCAGGTACTGCTGGTACTTCGCGGCCGCGAGGTCGTATTTGCCCTGCTCGAAAGCGATTTCGCCCTGCCAGAAATTGGCCAGCGCCGTGTATTTCGGGCTGACGTTCGCAGCGGCCGATTCAGCCAAGTAGGTTCCTGCCGCCGTGCGGTCGCCCGCGTGGTAGGCATTCAGACCGCGAAAATAGGCGATTTTCTGCAAAGCCGCTCGCGTATCGGCATCGGTCGAGGGGAGCGACCGAATGGCACGATAGGCGGCATCGTAGTCGCGCGAATTGTAGTAGGCCGCAATCAACAGCGCGCGGGCGTCGGCATGGCGCGGCGAATCGGGATAACGCTCGATGTACTGCTGCAACAGCCGAATCGCACTGCTGTAATGGCTGCGTCCCGACTCATAGAGCAGTTTGGCGTAGCTGAACTGCGCATCTTCGGTAATCTCGGCGTCGTAGGTCGTCGAGGCGGCGATGCCGAACGATTGCAGGGCCGCCTGCTTGTCGCCGGTGTGCAAATAGCAGCCGGCCAAGTGATACGAAGCGTTCTGCGACAGGGCATCGCTCGTGCCGACGGCCTTGCGCAGCCACTCGGCCGCTTCGGCGTAATGTTCGAGCCGGTAGAGCGAAAAGCCCATGAGGTAGGCCGTCTCGCGATTCGATTCGCCACCTGCGGCGAAGTAGTTTTGCAGGTGGGCGATAGCCGCGTCGTATTTCTCCTGCCGGAACCATGTCTCGGCAACGATACGTTCGATTTCGGCCTTGCGGGCGGGCGTCGCTTGGGCGGCCAGCGCATCGCCGTGTTCGAGAATGTACCCGTAATCGCCGTCGCGAAAAGCCAGTTGCAACAGGAAGTAGGGTGCGATATCGCCGTAAGTCTCGCTTTTTGACAACTGCCCGAATCCGTCCAGTGCCCGTCCGGTGCGGCCCTCGATATAATCGACATAGGCCTTGTAGTAGGCTGCATGGTCGGCCAGTTCGCTATTGGCAGGGATGCGTTCGAGGTGGTTGTACATTTCGGTATAGTCGCCGTCGTTGAACGCGAGGTATCCCATGCGGAAATCGTACTGTTCGCGGCGCGACACGCTCAAAGCGGCACGGTCGACCGTGCGGAAAACTTCGGCGGCGCGGTCGAAATTCCCGACGCCGCAGTAGAACGAAGCCAGCGCGAACCGCACATCGTTCAGGTAGGTCGAACCCGGGTAATTGCGCTCGAAAGCCTGCAATGCGGCGGCGGCATCGGCACTGCCCAGTTCAACGGCGCAGGCCGCAAGGTAGTAATCGGTTTCCTGAATAGCCGCATGGTCGGTGGGGGCCAGTTCGGCTCGGGCTTGCCGGAATTCGTGCCGCGCGTCGCTCCAGCGTCCGTACTCGAATAGTTCGCGTCCGCGTTCCATGTGGCGGGACGTTTCGGGTGTCAGGGCATAGCCCGGCGTCGCACAAAGCAAAGCCAACAAAAAAAGAGGTATCGAAATTCGCATGGGTACAAAGATACGAATAAGCGAGTGCAAACCCAAATTTATTTGGGGTTTGCCGAGCGGGAGTATCTTGGGCGAAGCCAAAGATACGAATAATTCACAATTCAGAATTATCAGCGGCTCTTTAAGCCGCGCGGGTCGCAGCTTCCGCCAGCGGAGGCCCGCCTATGGGCGTGCTCCGCAGTCTTCGTCCCGCAAATTAGGGTGACGGCGCAGAACCCGTCCGAAACAGGGTAACGGTCTATCGCACTTAAATCGGCGTTTTTAACGCCGTGTACCTTTTGGTGGCAAAAGGTACCGAAAACCATCCGCACGGCGAAAATTGCGGGAGTTCGAGGTATCGGTCGCTGAACGAACACGAAAGACTGCGCTTTTCGCACGTTCGTTCCGGGCGCTCCCGACCCCTCGACCTCTTCTTCCGCAATTTTCACAGTGCGGAAGCTACGGTGCGGCTTCGCCGCATGTTAATAAAACGGTTAGAGCGCTTCCTGACTTTCCGAAACCGCAAGACCGTCCGTAGCGCTTAAAAAAACGCTTTCTTAAAGCGGCGGCTGCGAAAAAGGGGCCGCCGAGAAATCGGCGACCCCTTTCCTAATGCGGCGACAATGCGCCGGAACTAATCCTCCAACTTGGCTGCGAGGAATTCGCGGTTGAGGCGGGCGATGTGTGCAATCGAAATCGACTTCGGACATTCGGCTTGGCAGGCACCCGTGTTGGTGCAGTTGCCGAATCCGAGTTCGTCCATCTTGGCGACCATCGCTTTGGCACGGCGCGAAGCCTCGACACGTCCCTGCGGCAGCTTGGCCAGCGACGAGACGCGGGCAGCGACGAACAACATCGCCGAACCGTTTTTGCAAGTCGCCGCGCACGCACCGCAACCGATGCAGGCCGCAGCGTCCATCGACTCGTCGGCATCGGCTTTGGCGATAGGAATGGCATTGGCGTCAGGCACCGAGTTGGTGCGCACCGAAATGAAGCCGCCGGCTTGCAGAATCTGGTCGTAAGCACCGCGATTGACCACCAAGTCTTTGATGACGGGGAACGCGGCCGAACGCCACGGCTCGATCGTAATCGTTGCACCGTCCTCGAACTTACGCATGTAAATTTGGCAGGTCGTGGCACCCTGACTGGGGCCGTGAGCCTGACCGTCGATGTGCAGCGAGCACATGCCGCAGATACCCTCGCGGCAGTCGTGGTCGAACGCTACGGGCTCCTTGCCTTCGTGGACGAGGTTGTTGTTCAGAATGTCCAACATCTCCAAAAACGAGGTGTCGGCCGAGATGTTCTCCACCTTGTAGGTCTCGAACGCTCCTTTGCTCTTGGCGTCCTTCTGACGCCATATCTTCAACGTGAAATTCATGATTTTCGGTAGTATTATATGGTTACGCGACGTCGGTTAGTCCTTGTAGTTGCGCTGGGCCGGATGAACGAACTCGAAGTTGAGCGGTTCTTTGGTGAGTTCGGGCGCTTGGTCGGGGCCTTTGTACTCCCATACGGCCGCGTAGACGAAGTTTTCGTCATCGCGTTTCGCTTCGCCCTCTTCGGTCTGGTGCTCCGAGCGGAAGTGACCGCCGCACGACTCCTCGCGGACGAGTGCGTCGCGGGCCATCAGCTCGCCCAACTCCAAGAAGTCGACCAGTCGCAGGGCCTTTTCGAGCTCGACGTTGAAGTCGTCGGCGCGGCCCACGACCTTGACGTCCTGCCAAAATTCCTTGCGCAGCGCTTGGATTTCGGCGATAGCTTTTTCCAAAGACTCTTTCGTGCGGGCCATGCCGACGTACTCCCACATGATGTTGCCCAACCGCTTGTGGATGTCGTCCACCGACTGTTTGCCGTTGATAGAGAGCAGTTTGGCGATTTTCTCGCGGACGCCCTTTTCGGCTTCGTCGAATGCAGGCGTGTCGGTCTTGACCTTCGGAGCCTGAATTTTGTGCGACAGGTAGTCGCCGATGGTGTAGGGCAGCACGAAATAACCGTCGGCCAAACCCTGCATCAGCGCCGAAGCACCCAGACGGTTGGCGCCGTGGTCGGAGAAGTTGGCTTCGCCGATAGCGTAGAGGCCCGGAATAGTGGTCATCAGGTTGTAGTCGACCCAGATGCCGCCCATCGTATAGTGCACGGCGGGGAAAATCTGCATCGGCTGTTCGTAGGGGCTGACGTCGGTAATCTCCTCGTACATGTCGAAAAGGTTGCCGTAGCGTTGTTTTATTATATCTTTACCAAGTCGCTCGATAGCGGTCTTGAAGTCGAGGAATACGGCCAGACCGGTCTCGTTGACGCCGAAGCCTGCGTCGCAGCGCTCTTTGGCGGCACGCGAAGCGACGTCGCGCGGTACGAGGTTGCCGAACGCGGGGTAGCGGCGCTCCAAGTAGTAGTCGCGGTCTTCTTCAGCGATGTCCGACGGCTGTTTCTTGCCGGCGCGGAGGGCCTGCACGTCTTCGAGTTTCTTCGGCACCCAAATACGGCCGTCATTGCGCAGCGATTCCGACATTAGCGTCAGTTTCGACTGCTGGTCGCCGTGTTTCGGGATGCAGGTGGGGTGAATCTGCGTGAAGCAGGGGTTGGCGAAACCGGCACCCTTGCGGTAGCACTGGAATGCGGCCGAACCGTTCGACGCCATAGCGTTCGTGGAGAGGAAGAACACGTTGCCGTAACCGCCCGTGGCGATGACGACGGCGTGGGCGCCGAAGCGTTCGATTTCACCCGTCACCAAGTTGCGGGCGATGATGCCGCGCGCCTCGCCGTCCTCGATAACGATGTCGAGCATCTCGTGGCGCGGGTAGCTCTTCACGGAACCGGCGGCGATTTCTTTGTTCAGTGCGGCATAGGCACCCAACAACAGCTGCTGTCCGGTCTGACCGCGCGCGTAGAACGTACGCGAAACCTGCGCGCCGCCGAACGAACGGTTGGCCAACAGACCGCCGTATTCGCGTGCGAACGGCACGCCCTGAGCGACGCACTGGTCGATGATGAGGTTCGAGACCTCGGCCAAACGGTAGACGTT
Source organism: uncultured Alistipes sp. (assembly GCA_947178455.1). Classification (GTDB taxonomy): domain Bacteria; phylum Bacteroidota; class Bacteroidia; order Bacteroidales; family Rikenellaceae; genus Alistipes. Next base: position 12,273 of record CAMWYI010000037.1, read on the forward strand.
GGCCTCGCGGGCACGGTAGTCGCCGCCCTTGATTGTATCATAGAACAGACGATATACCGAGTCGTTGTCGTTCTGATAGTTCTTGGCTGCATTGATACCGCCCTGAGCCGCGATGGAGTGTGCGCGGCGCGGCGAATCCTGAATGCAGAATACCTTGACGTTGTAACCCAACTCGCCGAGCGAAGCGGCTGCGGATGCGCCGCCGAGACCCGTTCCGACGATGATGATGTCGAGCTTGCGTTTGTTGGCGGGGCTCACGACCCGAATGGCTGCCTTGTGATTGCTCCACTTCTGTGCGAGTTCGCCGGCAGGGATTTTAGCATCTAATTTGAAACCCATATTTTTATTAAATTACTTATCGATACATTT
>CAMWYI010000038.1 GCA_947178455.1 uncultured Alistipes sp.
GATTTACGTCGTCGGCAACGAACAGAATTACCATTTTCAGGTGCTGAAGCTGGTGCTCAAAAAATTGGGTTACGCCGATTGGAGCGACCATATCACCCACCTTTCGTACGGCATGGTCGAATTGCCCGACGGCAAAATGAAGTCGCGCGAGGGTACGGTCGTCGATGCCGACGACCTGATTGCCGACATGGTGGCCACCGCCCGCGAAATGTCCGCCGAATTGGGCAAACTGGACGGGTGCTCCGAAGCCGAAGCGGATGCCGTGTCGAAGATGGTCGGGCTGGGCGCCTTGAAATACTTTATTTTGAAGGTCGACCCCAAGAAAACGATGCTCTTCAATCCGCGCGAATCCATCGACTTCAACGGCAACACGGGCCCGTTCATCCAGTATACCCATGCGCGGATTCGTTCGATGTTGCGCAAGGCGGCGGAGGCCGGTATCGGGTTGCAGGGCGAGGTCTCGGCCGAGTATCTGCCCGAAGAAATCGCCCTCGTGAAAACCTTGTCCGATTATCCTGCGACGGTGGCTTCTGCGGGTGAGAATTTCGCGCCTTCTATCATCGGCGCCTACGTTTACGAGTTGGCCAAGCAGTTCAACGGATACTACCACGACCATTCTATTCTCCGCGAGGAGAACGCCGCGATTCGGCGCATGCGCTTGCAGCTCGCTGAGCAGGTGGCGCGCGTCATCCGGCGCGGCATGGCGCTGCTCGGCATCGACGTTCCCGAACGGATGTAGCCGAGAGTAGGGCGCACCGCCTCTTTCGCGGTGTGGTACGAATGTTGCGACGAGGAGTGCAAAATCAAACACTCTTTTAGCGTGAAAACATTTGTTGCAACTTTCGCTTTTACTCTTGCGTTGTTCGTCGTTGTCGGTGCGTCGGCTCAACGCCGGAGCGCGGTTTCGGCGTCTGCGGCCGACTCCGTGTTGTTGTCGGAAACTACCGACGGCGATTACCTCGTCCGCAGATATAAGGTTCGCAATCAGGGCGATGCCGCCTACACGGTGCGCTACCAAATCAATCTCTCGAAACTCGCTCCCGCATTGGACGACAACACGATTCAGCTCGACCGATTGGGTTCGTTCGTCGGCCAGTTGATGCGCGACAGCTTGATGAACGTGCGGTCGGTCGTCATCACCGGTTATTCGTCGCCCGACGGCCCGGTGGCTTTCAACGAGGCTTTGGCCCGCAAACGCGCCCGCGATTTCCTCGATTACGTCAATCGGAAATACGACTTTTCGGACCGGTACAGCGTTGCGACCCGTTCCGTCGCCGAAGATTGGGAGATGTGCCGCGCACTGGTTGCCCAGTCGAATATCCCCGACAAACAGACCGTGTTGAATATCCTCGATAGCGGCCGTTCTATCGAAGCCAAAGAGCAGGCTTTGAAACAGTTGCCGTCCGCATGGGATTACATGAAACGAAATATCCTGCCGCCGTTGCGCCGCGTCGAGCTGGCGATAGACTATGGCGAAGGAAGCATCGTCGAACTGCGTACACGGGTCGTGCGGCCTGCTCCTGCTCCCGCGCCCCAACCTGCGCCTGCACCCAAACCGGCGGAGCCGTGCTGTTACGTGGTGGTGGACGATTCGACGACGGGGCTTATCGTCGAGCTGCCGATGACGGGACGCGATTACGATGAGTACGAACGCGAACTTCGCCGCGAAGCCAAGCGCACCGAGCGGGAGTATTTGCTCTACGGCAAACGCTTGGAGCGGGCCGGTCGCGCGGAAGAACGGACGTTGGAACAGCTTTCCGAAAAAGAGAGCCGCGAAGCGCGCAAACTGGCGCGCAAGGAAGCCCGCGTCGCCCGCAAAATGGCGAAAGCCGAAGCGAAAGCGGCCAAAAAGAGCTACAAGGAACTGGAACGCGGCATGCGTTGAGAATCCCTGCCGCGAATCCTATAAATCAAGAGGGACGGATTGCCGAAGCAGTCCGTCCCTCGTTCGTGTGCGTCGCCTTTTCGGTTTACTGGGCGCCGTTGATTTTGCTCAATTTCTCGAACAGCGCGCCGAACGAAGCGACGATTTCCGTGCGCAGCGCGGCGTAGTGCTTGCGCACCAGCGAGCGGTTGTGCGGTTCGGCCGGATTCATCGCCTTGCCGAACAGCGTGTTGCGCAGGGTTACGGCTTCCTGCATGATGCCGAAAATTTCCTTCTCTTTCGACGGCTGGTAGCAGATTGCCATATCGCAGTCGAAAACGATCTCTTCGAGCCGGTAGTCGATCTCTTTTTTGAGTTCTCTTAAATTCGCCATATATTAAGTCGGTTAAAGTTACGAATATCGGTTTACGGCTCCAAAATTAGAATTATTTTCGGAGATTTCCAAAAAAACGGGTTCTGCTCATCTTCGTCGATGAATAGTGCGGAAAAGTCGCCGTTTTGAAAAATTTGTGCTACATTTGAACTCCCAAAAATGCTATTATGTTGCAACATCCCGATTGGAGCCTGCGGGCCGTAATCTACGAAATGAACGTGCGGCAGTTGTCGCCCGAAGGCACTTTGTGCGCGGCGACCGCACGGCTTGCGTTCTTGCGCGAAATGGGCATCGACGTCGTGTGGTTGATGCCCGTCTATCCTATCGGCGTCGAGGGGCGCAAAGGGTCGCTCGGCTCCTATTACTCCGTGCGCGATTATTGCGCCGTCAATCCCGAGCTGGGAACGATGGACGACTTCGACCGCTTCGTCGCTACGGCCCACGCTTTGGGCATGAAAGTGATTCTCGATTGGGTCGCCAACCACACGGCGCGCGACGCGCGGTGGATTTCCGAGCAGCCCGCTTCGTGGTACGTGCGCGATGTCGACGGGGTGCCTGCCGTGCCTTGGGATTGGACCGATACGGCCAAGTTGAATTACGCGAACCGCGAGGTGTGGGATGCCCAAGCCGACGCAATGGCCTTTTGGGTGCGCAAGCATGCGGTCGACGGCTTCCGGTGCGACATGGCGATGTTGGTGCCGGTCGAGTTTTGGAACGAAACGGCTCGCCGTCTGCGGGACTTGAAACCCGATTTGTTCATGCTGGCCGAAGCCGAAGAAACCAATCTTTTCGAGCATGGCGCATTCAACGCTTGTTATGCTTGGCAAATGGGTCATTTGATGGAGGATGTCGCCCGGCAGCGCGTGCGGGTCACGGCTTTGCGCGACTATCTTTATGCCGACCGCGACCGTTATCCCGACACGGCCATGCGGCTGGCTTTCACCTCCAACCACGACGAAAATTCGTGGTCGGGCTCCGAGTTCGCGCGCTTCGGCGACGCACGCGAGATTATGACGGTCTTTTCGTTCGTCGTGCCGCGCGGCTTGCCGTTGGTCTATACGGGGCAGGAGGTCGGATACGACCATTCGTTCGCCTTTTTCGACCGCGACCCCGTGCCGACTTACCGAACCAACGACTTCACGGCTTTCTACCGGCGTCTGACGGCTTTGCGGCACGACAATCCGGCGCTGGCTTCCGGCGGACAAGGCGGCGGACTGCTCGAAATCCGCAACAACGCCGAAGACTGCCTGATGATTCTCGTCCGGCAGAAGGACGAAAATTGCGTCGTGGCTATTATGAATCTTTCGCCTTACGCCATCCATGCCGACTATCGCACCGGAATTTATGCCGGTACTTATACCGACGCGATGACCGGCGCGGAATATACCTTGCCCGAGCACGTCGAGGAGGATATGCCCGCGTGGAGTTATCGGGTGCTGACCCGAAAATAGCGCTGTGCAGACACAAATAGCAGATGTAACGTATGAAAAATGAACAAATCCGGTTCTTGGCCGGTATCTTCGTCTGGTTGGCGGCACTGACGCTCGCCGTCGGTTTCGTGTTGCGAATCGCCTTGTTGTTCAATGCCCAAACTACCGACATCGGATTCTCGTTCGGCGAGTGGTTGCAGGTTTTTCTGTTGGGGGCGCTCAACGACTTGTGCATCGCCGTCATCGGGTCGGTGCCTTTGTGGGCCTTTCTCATCTCGGTTTCCGACGCCAAGTACCGCCGGCCGTTCGGATACATCGCGCTGGCACTGCTCGCGGCGGCGTTCGGTTACGTGACTTTCGGCCGCACGATTTTCGATGAATACGGTAGCGTCGTGCCGCAGATTGTTTCCGGCATCTTGGGCTTTTGGGCCGTGTCGTTCGCTTTGCGGCTGTTTCTGCCGGTACGCTTCCGCCGTGTTTGGACGACCGTGTGGCTGGGGATATTCCTCTTCGTCTACGTCGGGGCCATTCTCTGCAACGGCATCTGCGAATACGTCTTTTGGAGCGAGTTCGGCGTGCGGTACAACTTCATCGCCGTCGATTATCTGGTCTATACCCACGAGGTAATCGGCAACATCGTCGAATCGTATCCTATCGGCATCCTGACCGCCGGTTTGTTCGCCCTGACGGCCCTCGTCGCTTGGACGTTGTTCCGGCGCGCGCTTAACCCCCCCCCGAGCTTGTTTTCGGGCCGGTGGAACGCCGTAGCGCTGTTGTGGGCCGTGCCCGTCGCCGTCGCTGTTTGGCTCGTCGGGTTCAACGTCCGCTTTCAGAACAGCCCCAATGTCTATGTCAACGAATTGCAGGCGAACGGCGCCTACAAGTTCTACGACGCGTTCGTGAAAAACGAACTCTCTTACGAACGTTTCTATCCGACGCTTCCGCAGGCAGAGGCCGAAGCTTTCGTGCACTCGGTCTACGGCAGCGTGGACGATAACCGCCACGCGGTGACCGACGCGGCTGCGGAAATCCGCCGCAATATCGTGCTCATCTCGATGGAGAGCATGAGCGCGTCGTACATGGAGCGTTTCGGGGAGACGCGGGGGCTGACGCCCACGCTCGATTCGTTGTACCGATGCGGGCTTGCTTTCGATAGGGTCTATGCCGTCGGCAACCGCACCGTGCGCGGATTGGAGGCTCTGTCGCTTTCGCTGCCGCCTTGCCCCGGCCAGAGCATCGTCAAACGGCCGAACAACGGCAGCATGCACTCGGTGGGTGCGCTGTTGCGCGATAAAGGCTACCGCACGTTCTATTTCTATGGCGGCAACAGCTATTTCGACAACATGGGGGCTTTCTTTTCGGGCAACGGTTACGAGGTGGTCGACAAATCGGATTATGCGCCCGACGAGATTACTTTCGCCAACATTTGGGGCGTATGCGACGAGGATGCCTACCGCAAGGCGATTCGCGAACTCAACCGGCTTTCCGACAGCGATGCACCGTTCTTCGCGCACCTCATGACCGTCAGCAATCATCGGCCGTTCACCTATCCCGAAGGGCGCATCGCCATTCCGGCCGACTCGAAATCGCGTGCCGGCGGGGTGTCGTACAGCGATTATGCGTTGGGCCGTTTCTTCGCCGAGGCGGCGCAGCAGGCGTGGTTCGACGATACGATTTTTCTGATTTGCGCCGACCATTGCGCTTCGAGCGCGGGCCGTACCGAGATTCCGTTGGAGAAGTACCATATTCCCGCCGTGATTTTCGCGCCCGGGTTCGTCGAGCCGCGCACGGTCGGGCAGACCGTTTCGCAAATCGACCTCGTGCCGACGCTGCTCGCGCTGCTGCACTTCTCCTATGACTCGTATTTCTACGGACGCAACGTGCTTGCCGACGATTATGTGCCGCGTGCGTTCATCGCTACGTATCAGGATTTGGGCTATTTGGAGAACGACGTGCTGACGCTGCTTTCGCCCGTCCGTCGGGTGAAGCAGTACCGGCATCTGCCGACGGCCGACGACCCGTTCCGCACCGTCTTGCAGACCGATACGATTCCCGAATACATCGACCGCGCCATCGCCTTTTACCAGACCTCCGACCGCTGGAACAGCCGGTAGCCGGAGGGAGTGCGGTGGAAATTTTGTTGAAAAATCGCACCGCGACGGGGTAGGAATCCCGCGAAAAATTTGCTAATTTTGCAAATTGCAACACGCTCGATAGACGAGGGTGGAGCCGAGCCTTTTTATTCAGTCTCTACCGAGCCGAGAAAAGGGGCATGATTTAATAAAAATTTTTCGCGGACGATGTTGAGTGCTGTATATTACCTTTTTTTGATTTTTCTGTGTACGCTGTTCATGATTTTGTCGGCGGTGGCATTGGTGCTTTGCTGCCCGTTCGACAAAGGTCGCCGAACGGTGCACGAGTTGTCGCGCGTGTTGGTGCGGATTTTCTTTTTCATCCCTCTGCGGTGGCGGCAGACCGTCGTCGGACTGGAGCACGTCGACAAACGCAAGCAGTATGTCATCGTGTTGAACCACAATACGGTCGTCGATATTCCGACGCTTTATTACGTGCCGCTCAATTTCCGGTGGGTGTCCAAGCGCGAGGTCTTCAAGGTGCCCTTCTTCGGGCAGTTCTTGGTGTTGCACGGCGATATTTGCATCGACCGGGGGCGTGCCGCCGAGGCGATGGAGCAGTTGCTCCGCAAGGGCAAGCAGTGGATTGCGCGCGGGGCGTCCGTCGCGATTTTTCCCGAAGGCACGCGCTCGAAAGACGGCGAAATCCACCGCTTCAAGGCCGGTGCGTTCACGCTGGCGAAAGAGGCCGGCGTGGAGATTCTGCCGGTGGTGTTGGACGGTACGAAAACCCTCATCCGGCGCAATTTGCTCTTCAACTGGGGCAACCGCATCACGTTGCGGGTGTTGCCTCCCGTCTCGGCGGAGCGGGTCGCTTCGGCCGACGTGCACGAACTGATGGACGAGGTGCACGATGCGATGTGCGGGGCATTGGCCGAAATCCGGCAGGCGAAAAACTGAACGACGGCCGCTTGTCGGAAGTCATGTACTGAATGAAAATTATGGCAGATTTACTCAATAGCAAACCGAATACGAATTACGGCGACGATACGATCGTCACCCTTTCGCCGCGCGACCACATCCGGCTTCGCCCGGGTATGTACATCGGCAAACTGGGCGACGGTTCGCAGTCGGACGACGGTATCTACGTCCTTATCAAGGAGGTGGTCGACAACTCGATCGACGAGTATATGAACGGCTTTGGCCACGAAATCGACATCACGATTACGGATAACGTCGTGACCGTGCGCGACTTCGGGCGCGGCATTCCGTTGAAGATGCTCGGTCCGGCGGTCAGCGTCATGAACACCGGCGGCAAGTACGAGGAGGGCAAGGCCTTCAAAAAGACCGTCGGTCTGAACGGCGTCGGTGTCAAGGCCGTCAACATGTTGTCGAGCGAGTTCACGGCTCGGTCTGTTCGCGGCGGCGAGGCCCATACGGTCGTCTTCGCACAGGGTCTGGAACAGAGCGACCGGTGGGAGAGCAACGTCGACGAAAAGGACGGTACGTTCATCTCGTTCCGCGTCGACGAGGAGGTCTTCGGACAGTACTCCTACAACATGGAGTACGTCGAGCAGCTCGTCAAGAACTACTCCTACTTGAATCGGGGCCTCACGCTCAAGCTCAACGACAATGTTTACGCCTCGAAAAACGGTCTGCTCGACCTCCTGAACGAGAACATGACCGAGGAGCCGCTCTATCCGCCCATCCACTTGTCGGGCGACGACATCGAGGTGGTCATTGCGCACGGTACGGGTTACGGCGAGAGCTGCTATTCGTTCGTCAACGGCCAGTACACCTCGCAGGGCGGTACGCATCAGGCGGCATTCCGCGAGGCGATTGCCAAGACGGTCAAGGAGTTCTACCACAAGGATTACGACCCGTCGGACATCCGCACGTCGTTGATTGCGGCGATTTCGTTGCGCGTTTCGGAGCCGATTTTCGAGTCGCAGACCAAAACGAAGCTCGGCTCGAAAGAGATGTCCAAAGACGGACAGACGATTCGCAACTTCGTGGTCGACTTCTTGGGCAAACACCTCGACGACTACCTGCACAAAAGCCCCGAAACGGCGCAGATTCTCCAACGCAAAATCGTCGAGAACGAAAAGGAGCGCAAGGCCATTTCGGGTATCCAAAAGAAGGCTCGCGAGACGGCCAAAAAGGTCTCGTTGAACAACCGCAAGCTGCGCGATTGTAAAATCCACCGCACGGACAAGAGCGAACTGGCCCCGCAGTCGATGATTTTTATTACAGAGGGTAATTCGGCGTCCGGTTCGATTACCAAGAGTCGCGACGTCAAGACGCAGGCGGTCTTTTCGTTGCGCGGCAAGCCCTTGAACTGCTTTGGATTGACCAAAAAAGTGGTCTATCAGAACGAGGAGTTCAACCTGTTGCAGGCGGCCCTGAACATCGAGGAGACGATGGACAACCTCCGTTACGAAAAGGTGATTATCGCGACCGATGCCGATGTCGACGGCATGCACATCCGGCTGTTGATGTTGACGTTCTTCTTGCAGTTCTTCCCCGACGTCATCCGGCAGGGGCACCTCTACGTGCTCCAAACGCCGCTGTTCCGCGTGCGCAACAAGAAAGAGACCCACTATTGTTATTCCGACGACGAGCGCGTCAAGGCCATCGCGAAATGCGGTGCGAGTGCCGAAATCACGCGATTCAAAGGTCTCGGCGAGATTTCGCCCGACGAGTTCCGCGAGTTCATCGGCGACAACATGCGGCTGGACAAGGTGCGCATCACCAAAGACGACCCGATTCACGACCTGTTGGAGTTCTACATGGGCAAAAACACCTTCGAGCGGCAGGGTTTCATTATCGACAACCTGCGCATCGAGGAGGATTTGGTCGAAGAGGATTTGATGATAAGTTGAGAGATTGAGTTATGTCGAAAGATAAGGATATATACGAAAACGAGGAGCGGTTCGACGAAGAGCTTTCGACTTCCGAACCCGATGCAACGGAGGTCGACGACGCTGGCGCCGACGAGCCGGTCGGTGCGGAGACGCAGCGGCCCGGCAAGTTCGACCGCCTGACGCAGGACGAGGGCAACGTGCGCAAGCTCACGGGCATGTACAAAAACTGGTTTTTGGATTACGCTTCTTACGTGATTCTCGAACGTGCCGTGCCGCACGTCGAGGACGGTTTGAAGCCCGTGCAGCGCCGCATTCTCCACGCCATGAAAGCCGTCGACGACGGCCGGTTCAACAAGGTGGCCAACATCGTGGGTCAGACCATGCAGTACCACCCGCACGGTGACGCTTCTATCAAGGACGCGCTCGTGCAATTGGGCCAAAAAGAGCTCTTAATCGATTGTCAGGGTAACTGGGGCAACATCCTCACGGGCGACGAGGCCGCTGCGGGTCGTTACATCGAGGCGCGGTTGTCGAAATTCGCTTCCGAAGTGGTTTTCAACAAGAAGACCACCGAGTGGATGCGCTCCTATGACGGTCGTAACGAAGAACCCGTCACGCTGCCTATCAAGTTCCCGTTGTTGTTGGCGCAGGGTTCGGACGGTATCGCCGTCGGTTTGGCATCGAAAATTCTGCCTCACAACTTCGTGGAGCTAATCGACGCTTGTATCGCTCATTTGCAGGGTCGGCCGTTCCAGCTCTATCCCGACTTCCCGACGGGCGGTCTGGCCGACGTGAGCCGTTACAACGACGGTTTGCGCGGCGGTTCGGTCAAGGTGCGCGCCCGCATCTCGAAAATCGACAAACGCACGCTCGCCATTACCGAGATACCGTTCACGACGACGACCGAATCCATCAAGGAGTCGATTATCAAGGCCAACGAAAAGGGCAAAATCAAAATCCGCCGCGTCGACGACAACACGGCCGACAAGGTGGAAATCGTCATTCAGGTTTCGCCCGACGAATCGTCCGACAAGACTATCGACGCCCTCTACGCTTTCACCGATTGCGAGGTCTCGATTGCGCCCAATGCCTGCGTTATTTGGGAGGAGAAGCCTCACTTCCTCGGCGTCTCGGAGATTCTGCGCCGTTCGGCCGAGCATACCAAATGGTTGTTGGGCCGCGAGTTGGAAATCCGGCTCGACGAGTTGAACGCCGCTTGGCACCGTGCCTCGCTCGAACGCATATTTATTCAAAACAAGCTCTATCAACTGCTTGAAGGTTGTAGTCGCGAGGAGGGTTACACGGCGGTCGACAAGGGCTTGGAGCCGTTCAAGAAACAGTTGCGGCAGCCCGTGACGCTCGACGACGTGAAACATCTGACCGAGTTGCAGTTCATCCGCATCACGCGTTACGACGTCGAAAAGGCCGACAACGAAATCAAGCAAATCGAGAAAGACATCGAGCAGACCCGCTTCGATTTGGAGCATCTGACCGAATACGCCGTCGCTTATTACGAACGTATCCGCACCAAGTACGGCAAGGGCCGCGAGCGTCGCACGGAGTTGCGCGAGTTCGACAGCATCGAGGCGACGAAGGTCGCCGTGACCAATGCCAAACTCTACGTCGACCGCGCCGAAGGCTTCTTCGGCATCGGCAAGTCGATGAAGGATGCCGAGTTCGTCTGCGATTGTTCGGACATCGACGACGTCATCGTCTTCACGCGCGACGGCCGGTACGTCATCACGAAGGTCTCCGACAAGGCCTTTTTCGACAAGGGAATCCATTATATCGGCGTCTTCAAGCGCAACGACGAGCGCACGATTTACAACGTGCTCTACCGCGACGGCAAGAACGGCCCTATCATGATGAAGCGCTGCGCTATCAAAGGCATCACGCGCGACAAGGAGTACAACATCACCAAAGGCTCGGCCAAGAGCGAAATCCTTTATATGTCGGTCAACCCGAACGGCGAGGCCGAAGTGTTGAAAGTCTACTTCAAGCCGCGCCCGCGCCTGAAAAAGGTCATCGTCGACCTCGATTTTTCGGAACTGGCTATCAAGGGGCGCCAAAGTCAGGGCAACCTTTTCTCGCGTTACGGCATCCACAAAATCGTACTCAAAGAGCGCGGTACGTCGACTCTCGGCGGGCAGAACATCTGGTTCGACGAGGACGTCCGGCGTCTCAATACCGACGGTCGCGGCGTGTTGTTGGGCGAGTTCAAGGGCGATGACAAACTGATCGTGTGGACGTCCAAGAATCAGTACTATATCACCAACTTCGATTTGGCCCAGCACTTCCCCGACGATACCATGCACGTGGGCCGCTTCGAGACGGGGTGTGTGTACAGCATCTGCTACTTCGACCGCGAGCAGCAGTATTATTACATGAAGCGTTTTACGGCCGAGCAGACCGACAAGATGCAGGCGTTCCTCGACGAGGAGGGGCAGTCCGATTTCGTCTGCCTGACCGACCGCAACAAGGCGCAGCTCGAAATCACTTACAAGGGGGCGCAGGCTTCCCGTCCGGCCGATTTGTTGGACGTCGACAGCTTCGTGGGCGTCAAGAGCCACCGCGCGAAGGGTAAGCGCCTCACGACTTACGATGTCGCGACGTTGCGTTTCATCGAGCCGGAGTTGCCCGACGAGCCCGAAATGCCCGAATCGTTCGACGAACCGGATTCCGACAGCGATTCGATGGCTCCTATCGAGTTGCCCGAACTTCCCGCCGACGCCGCCGAACGCGGGGCCGAGCCGGTGACCGCCGGCGGCATCGAGTTGGAAATCGAACGGCCGCGCGGTGATGCCGACCAGTCGATTGACCCTGAGCAGTTGGATTTGTTCTGACGGAACCGGCATGAAACCGTTGTTTTTGGTCGGGTACATGGGGTGCGGCAAAAGCACGTTGGGTCGCAAAACGGCCCGTCGATTGGGCGTCGAGTTCGCCGATACCGATGTTTTGCTCGAACAGCGCGAGGGGGCTTCCGCCGCCGACGTCTACCAGTTGGCTGGCGAGGAGTATTTCCGCCGCGCCGAGCGGGCCGTGCTCGACGGGTTGATTGATTCCGGACGTTGTCTCGTCGTCTCCACCGGCGGCGGATTGCCCACGTGGAGCGACAACATGGCGCGCATGAATGCCGCCGGTACGACCGTCTATTTGCGGCGTCCGGCCGAGCAAATCGCCCGCCGGTTGAGCCCCTACGGACGGCAGAAACGTCCCCGCCTGCGCGGTCTTGCAGACGACGAATTGGTTGATTTCATGCGGCGCGACATGGCCGACCGCGAACCGTATTACGCACAGGCGCAGCTGACGGTCGATTGCGTCGGCCGCACGGACGCCGAGTTGGTCGAGTGGATAATGCAGCATTGTTGAGGATGTCGAATGCTCCGATAGGTGTTTACGATTCGGGTATGGGCGGGTTGACCGTCTGGCGCGAGGTTCGGCGGGCTTTGCCCGGCGAATCGTTGGTCTTTTTGGGTGACGGCAAGAATTGCCCTTACGGTTCCCGTCCGCGCGAGGAGATTCGGCAGTTGGCCGATGCCGCCGTCGCGCGACTGGTCAATGAGGAGGGGTGCAAAATGGTCGTCGTCGCCTGCAACACCGCTACGGCCGCCGCTATCGACTTTCTGCGGACGAAATACGCTCCCGTGCCGCTCGTCGGCATGGAGCCTGCCGTGAAACCCGCTTGTCTCGCTACCCGCAGCGGGGTCGTCGGCGTCTTGGCTACTGAGCGCAGTCTCGACGGCGACTTGTTCCGCCGCACGGCAGCCCGTTACGGCAGCGGCATCGAGGTCGTCGCCACCGCCGGTCGGGGCTTCGTCGAATTGGTCGAGAGCGACCGCGAGGACACGCCCGAAGCCGAAGCC
>CAMWYI010000039.1 GCA_947178455.1 uncultured Alistipes sp.
GTTCAGGGCCACTCGGATCTGTTTCAGCCATTTGTCGAACTCGTCTTCGTCCTGCGAAATGGTGGCTTTCTTGTACTTCCAGTGGGCTGCAAAACCGCGTTCGGCAATCTCTTCCATGCGCTGCGTGCGGATTTGCACTTCGACCCATACGCCGTCCGGCCCCATTACGGTCGAATGGAGGGCTTCGTAGCCATTCGCTTTCGGCATCGAAATCCAGTCGCGCAAACGGTCTGGCTTCGGTGTGTAGATGTCCGTGATGGTCGAATAAATCTGCCAGCATTGGGTCTTTTCGGACGGAAACGCAGGCAACGGGTTGAACACGATGCGGATAGCGAACAGGTCGTAAATCTCCTCGAACGGAATCTGTTTGCGCTGCATTTTGCTCCAAATCGAGTAGATGCTCTTCACGCGGCCCGAAATCTCGTAGTTGATATGGTCCCGGTCGAGTGCTGCGATAATCGGCGCACAGAATTTGTCGATAAACTCTTTTCGCGTAGCTTCGCTTTCGGCCAGTTTCTGGGAAATCTCGGCATATTGTTGCGGAAAGCGGTATTTCATGCAGAGGTCTTCCAGCTCGCTTTTGATGGAATAAAGCCCCAACCGGTAGGCCAGCGGTGCGAAAAGGTAGATTGTTTCGCCCGTGATTTTGATTTGCTTGTTGAGCGGCATCGCCCCCAGCGTGCGCATGTTGTGCAGCCGGTCGGCGATCTTTACTAAAATTACTCGGACATCGTTGGAGAGGGTCAGAAGGACTTTTCGGAAGTATTCCGCCTGCTCGGAGGTATCGGCATTGAAAACGCCCGACATTTTCGTCAGTCCGTCGACCATCGAGGCGATTTTGGACCCGAAAATGCGTTCCATGTCTTCGACCGTGTACTCCGTGTCCTCTACGACGTCGTGCAGCAGGGCCGCGACGACCGATTTGACGCCCAGCCCGATTTCGTCGATGACGATTTTGGCCACGGCAATGGGATGAAGCAGGTAAGGTTCGCCCGAACGACGCCTTACCCCTTCGTGCGCTTCTTTGGCAAGGAAAAAGGCCCGCTTGATAAAATTCCAGTCTTCGTCGTTCTTGCAGATTTTGGTGCACGACGACAGCAGGTCGTCCCATTTCTCCTGGATGAGCGCTTCATCCTCCGCAGAATATCCCATACGCCGTATGTATGCGAAAATTTCCGGTTCGTTACGCTTCAGGCGATGCTTTCATCGCGTCGCGCACTTTCTGCTCGATTTCAGCAGCGAGCGCTTCGTCGTTTTGCAGCAAATCTTTTACCGCATCGCGGCCTTGTCCGATTTTCTTGTCTCCGTAAGAGAACCACGAGCCGGCTTTCTTGATGACGCCGTAATCCACGCCCAAGTCGATGATTTCGCCGATTTTGGAGATTCCCTCGCCGAACATGATGTCGAATTCGGCCCGTTTGAACGGGGGCGCGACTTTGTTTTTCACCACTTTCACGCGCGTGCGGGTGCCGAGTTGCTCCTCGCCGTCCTTGATGACCGACACACGGCGGATGTCCATACGCACCGAAGCATAGAATTTCAGCGCATTACCGCCCGTCGTGGTTTCGGGGTTGCCGTAGACGATGCCGATTTTGTCGCGCAGCTGGTTGATGAAGATGCAGACGGTTTTGGTTTTCGAGATGCTCGACGTCAGTTTGCGCAGCGCTTGCGACATCAATCGGGCTTGCAGACCCATTTTCGAGTCGCCCATTTCGCCTTCGATTTCGGCTTTCGGCGTCAGGGCCGCCACCGCGTCGATGACGATGATGGCGATTGCGCTCGACCGAATCAGCGAATCGGCGATTTCGAGTGCCTGCTCGCCGTTGTCGGGCTGCGAAATCAGCAGGTTGTCGACATCGACCCCCAATTTTTGGGCATAGAAACTGTCGAATGCGTGTTCGGCGTCGATGAATGCTGCGATGCCGCCCGTTTTCTGGGCTTCGGCGATAGCATGGATGGCCAGCGTCGTTTTACCCGACGATTCGGGGCCGTAAATCTCGATGACGCGCCCTTTGGGGTATCCGCCTACGCCGAGTGCCATGTCCAACGTGATAGAACCGGTCGGAATCACCGGAATGTCTGCGATTTCTTCGGAGTTCATCCGCATGATGGAGCCTTTGCCGAAATCTTTTTCGATTTTCTCCATTACCGCGTTCAGCACTTTGAGCTTGTCCGCGTTCGCTTGCGTTTTTTCTGCCATGATTCTTATGGTGTTTGTATTCGATTTCGTGTTTCGGCCGATGCCGGCAATTCGTGCGAACATTCCCGTTTCGGTGGTATTTTTCGTCGCGGGGTCCGTTCGGGCGAATTTTTCATCCAAAGTTAGCAAATTTTTGTGGATTAATGCTTGCCGCGAGCAATTTTTGCGGATTTTTGTGTGCGGGAGCCCGTCTCCGCACGACGCATTCGTCCATAAACGAAAAACTCCCCCGTTTCCGAGAGAGTTTTTCGATATATAGTTATTTAGCCGCTTGCTTGGATAAAATTTTGAGTAATTTGTATCGTATGTTCGATGCGTCCGCCGGAGGATTGGCCAAATGCGTCTTTTTGACTTTCAGCCGGTAGGCATACCCCTCCTCGTAGTCGAATCTTTCGATTCCGGTCAGCGGCAACACCTGCCAATCCGATTCGGATACTTCGTGAACCTGTATTCCGAGCAACGGCTCATCCGTTGGCTCCATTCCCCAAATGCGATATTCTCCCAACCGACTCGAAACTTCCATTTCGACCGTTTCGCTCCAGTCGTGTGCCTCTTTGTCATTCAGACAGCTGCCGAAAAGGAGCGGTACGATTGCCCATAAGAGCAAAGATAACTGCTTCATATCGAACGATTTTTAGGCCAGTACGAGTTTTTCGATTTCTTCCACTTGGCGGCGGAACGTTTTGTCCGTTTCGAGCAGATTCGACACTGCCTTGCACGAGTGCAGTACCGTCGCGTGGTTCCGGCCGCCGATAGCTGCTCCGATGGTCGTCAGAGGCGCTTTCGTGTGCTGCTTGGCCAAATACATGGCGATTTGGCGGGCTTGTGCGATTTCGCGCGTGCGTTCGGTGGAATTGAACCGTTGGAAATCGAGGTGCAGGTACTTGCACACCACTTCGATGATATGGTCTATCGTAATCTCTTTCTGATAGAGTTGGACGTAGACTTTCAGAATCTCTTTTGCCAGCGAAATCGTGATTTTCCGGCCGAGGAACGAGACATTCGCCAGCAGCAGCGACAGCGCCCCTTCGATTTCGCGCACGTTGGCCGAAATGTTGTCGGCCAAGAATGCGACGACCTCGTCCGAGATGTCCGCGCCTAATTTTTTCGCTTTGGCACGAATGATTTTCACCTTCGTTTCGTAGTCGGGCTGGCTGATTTGCGCCGAAAGTCCCCACTTGAAGCGTGTCAGCAGTCGTTCCTCGATGTCTTTCAGCTCTACGGGCGGCTTGTCCGACGTCAGCACCAGCTGTTTGCCGGCCAGTTGCAGGTGGTTGAAGATGTTGAAGAACGCATTTTGCGTACCCGTTTTGCCCGTCAGTTCCTGAATATCGTCGATTAGCAACACGTCTATCATCTGATAGAAATGGATGAAATCGGGGATTTCGCCCTTTTTGTAGGCGGTTTGGAACTGCGCTTGAAATTTGTTCATCGGCACGTAGAGTACTTGCAGCTCCGGGTGGCGCGCCCGTACTTCGTGGCCGATAGCTTGTATGATATGGGTCTTTCCCAGTCCCGATTCGCCCCAGATATAGAGCGGGTTGAACGGGGTGTTGCCCGGCGTGACGGCGACGGACATACCTGCGGAACGGGCCAGCCGGTTGCATTCGCCCTCGATGAACGAGTCGAATGTCAGGTTGGAATTGAGTTGAGGGTCGATGACGATTTTCTTGACACCCGGAATCACGAACGGATTTTTGATATTGTCCGTGTTGGTCTGGGTGTTGAATCGCGAAATGGTGGTCATGTCCGCTTCAACGGCGGCCTGCGTCAGTACGTTCGTCAGGGTCGACGGCCGTTGGACAGCATAGTACAATTTGGTCTCATGCCCGTAGAACTGCGAAATAATCGGACGCAGGAACGAGATGTAGTCCTTTTCGATTTTGTCGTAGTAGCTTTTGTTGGGAATGCACAGACGCAGCGTCGTTCCGTCGAATTTCAACGGTACGATAGGCTCGAACCACTTTTCGAACTCATCCGACGGAATGCAGGATTTGATAGAGTCGAGGCAGTTCTGCCATATTTCGTTGTGTGTCTGTGTGTTGGTGAGCATGGAAAATTGCACTGAATTTCAACACCGCAAAGTTGTGAATAATTTTGTTAAAATATCTCCTGATTTAAGTTGGAAAATATCTTTTTTTCATTATAGAAAAGGGGCGGTTTCGGGGCACGATTTTTTAAGTGCCTGATATTGAATAATTGATTTTTATTTCTTAAATTTGCGTATAGAAATTTTGCGAGATGCGAGAATCAACCTATAAAAATTACTGATAGTTTATGGCAAACGAATTGGAACAGGCGGTCTTGAAAAAGGCCCAGTCGTGGTTGGACGGTCATTACGACGATGCGACGAAAAAACAGGTCAAGTCTTTGATGGAGAATGACATGAAAGAACTCGTCGAGAGTTTTTACAAAGACCTCGAATTCGGTACGGGCGGCTTGCGCGGCATCATGGGCGTGGGCTCCAACCGCATGAATATCTATACGGTGGGGGCTGCTACGCAGGGGTTGGCCAACTACTTGAAAAAGAATTTCGCCGGCGAACAAATCCGCGTCGCTATCGGCCACGACAGCCGCAACAATTCGCGTACGTTCGCGGAGCATGTCGCCGATATTTTCGCTTCGAACGGCTTTACCGTTTTCCTCTTCGACGCCCTGCGTCCGACGCCCGAATTGAGTTTCGCCATTCGCGAGCTCCAGTGCCATTCGGGCGTGGTCGTCACGGCTTCGCACAACCCCAAGGAGTACAACGGTTATAAGGCTTATTGGACGGACGGTGCGCAGGTCACCGCTCCCCACGACAAGAACATCATCGACGAGGTGAACAAAATCACCGACGTCAATATGATTCTGACAGGCCAGCATGCCGAGAATATCACGATTCTTGATGAAAAATTCGACGAAATCTATCTGAATAAGGTGCACGAGTTGTCGTTGTCGCCCGAAAGCGTGAAGAAACACCACGACATGAAAATCATCTATACGCCGATTCATGGGTCGGGTGTGCGATTGGTGCCTGCTTCGTTGAAGAAATTCGGGTTCACCAATGTGAAATTGGTGCCCGAACAGGCGGTCATCGACGGCAACTTCCCCACCGTCGAGTCGCCCAACCCCGAGGAGCGCAAAACCATGTCTATGGCAATCGACTTGGCGGCCAAAGAAGGGGCCGATTTGGTCTTGGCGACCGACCCCGACTCCGACCGCATCGGCGTCGCGTTGCGCAACAAGAAGGGCGAGTACGTGCTCTTGAACGGCAACCAAACGCTCGTCTTGTTGATGAGTTACCAATTGACCCGTTGGGTCGAACTGGGCAAATTGGACGGCAAGCAGTATGTCGTCAAGACTATCGTCACCTCGCAAATGGCCAACGCCGTAGCCGAGCACTTCAAAGTGAAGTGTTACGATTGCTTGACCGGTTTCAAGTACATCGCCAAAATTATCCGCGAGAACGAGGGCAAGACGAAATATATCGGTGGCGGCGAGGAGTCGTTCGGCTACCTCGGCGGCGATTACGTGCGCGACAAGGACGCTGTGTCGGCTTGTTCGTTGGCTGCCGAGGCCGCTGCTTGGGCCAAAGATACGATGGGCTTGACGCTCTACGAATGGTTGCAGGAGCTTTACGTGAAATACGGGTTCTATCGCGAGGGTTTGGTTTCCGTCGTGCGCAAGGGCAAGGAGGGTGCCGAGTTGATTCAGAAGATGATGGTCGACTTCCGCGCCAATCCGCCCAAGACTATCGTCGGTTCGCCCGTCGTGAAAATCAACGACTTCCTGACGCTCGAAACGACTTGCACCAAGACCGGCGCCAAGACTCCTATCGAGCAGGACAAGAGCAACGTCTTGCAATGGTTCACCGAGGACGGTACGATTGTATCGGTTCGCCCGTCGGGTACCGAGCCGAAAATCAAGTTCTACTTCGGCGTCAAGGCTCCGCTCGCTTCCGTCGCCGACTTCGAGGCCGTGCAGGCCCAGCTCGACGCCAAAATCGAGGCTATCAAAAAGGATTTGAAACTCGAATAGCGCGAAGTCTTCTATGTTGCCGGCACTGCCCTTTCGGGCGGTGCCGGTTTATTTTATTTATATGTTGCACGAGCAATTCCAATCTTTGGCGGAGCATTGTGTTTTTGAGAAACATTTTTCTAAATTTGTCCTCGATATTCATCGAGTAGCAACCTATTCGTTCAGAGATTAATATGGCAACTATTATCCGAAAAGAGGAGCGGGATTACCAGCCCAATCCGAATAAAATAGATAAATTTCGCATCTTAACCGATATATCGCGTATGAAAAAAGGTGTCGCCCCTCGATACTTGAATTTCGATTTGCGACAGTTGCCTCCGGGGCAGTATTGTGCGGCCTATCATTTCCACCGCTATGCGGAAGAGTTGTTTTTGATATTGTCCGGTTCGGCAACGCTACGGACACCCGACGGGCTTGAAATCGTCCATGAGGGCGATATGCTGTTTTTTGAGGCAGGTGAAACCGGAGCGCATCAGCTTTACAATCATACCGATGCACCTTGCACCTATCTCGATATGCGGTCATACATTGGCCACGACGTATGCGAATATCCCGATTCGGATAAAATCATCCTTGTGCCGAATGGCGAAACTTTCCGTCGCAATGAACAATATCCTTATTTCGATGGCGAAACGGATGTCGATGAAATATGGAATGATTTGAGAAAAGACAAATAATCCTGCTATATCAGTCTTTGGTCTGCAACTTTTCGTTCGCTTTGTGCCGCTCTTTGTCGCGGGCCGTCTTTTTTGCGAACGAGGCTTCGATTGCTTCCGTCAGGTCTACTCCCGTTTGGTTGGCCAAGCAGACCAACACCCACAGCACATCAGCCAGTTCTTCGGCCAAATTACAGGTTTCGCCCTCCTTGAACGATTGGTCGCCGTATTTGCGGGCTATTACGCGGGCCAACTCCCCCACTTCTTCGGTCAGTACGGCCATGTTGGTCAGCTCCGAAAAATAACGGACGCCGTAGGTCTTGATCCACTCGTCGACCTGTCGTTGCAGTTCCTTGATTTCCATTTATTTCACGTATATCAGATTCAGCCCGTCCCGCAGCGGTGCGATGACGTTTTCCACGCGCGGGTCGTCTGTCACCATGCGGTTGAACTCAACGAGTGCTTGCGTGTGGCGGTCGTTGTGCGCGACGGGTTGCAGCACCTTGCCCGACCACAGAATATTGTCGGCAATCAGCACCGAGCCGCTGTGCATCAGCGGTTCGCTTCCGTCTTCGCCCAGCAGCATCCGGTAGTAGTCGGGATATTCGCGTTTGTCGCCGTCGATGAATACGAGGTCGAACCGGCATCCTAACGTCGGGGCGATGTCGAGGGCCGAGCCGATATGCAAGCGGATTTTCTGCCCGTGCGGCGAACGGTCGAAATAGGATTGGGCGAGCGGTTGCAGTTCGTCATCCACTTCGATGGTGTGCAGTACGGCGTCATCGGCCAGTCCGGCGGCCATTGACAAGGCCGAATAGCCCGTGAACGTGCCGATTTCCAGCACCGTGCGCGGCCGTATCATGCGCACCAGCAGTTCCAGTAGCCGTCCTTGCAGATGCCCCGACAGCATGCGCGGCGCCACTTCGCGCATGTGCGTTTCGCGGTCGAGTTCCTGCAATAGTGGGTCTTCGGGTGCTGTGTGTGCGTACAAGTATCGTTCGAGCGCATCCATCGTTATTCGCCGTAAAAACCGTGTTTGTTGAAGTCGTAAAATCGGGCGATTACATCGGGCGTATCGGCTTCGAGGGCCGACAGACATTCGCGCGTAAATTCGAGGTATCCCGTGCCGTTTGCCGTGACGACATTGCCGTCCCGCACGGCCTGCCGTTCTTCGTACAGCCGTTCGCCCGTGTAGTTCGGGCCGCCCCACGCTTTCAGCATTTCGACCGTGTTGCCTGTGTGGCGGACGTCGTTCAGCCAGCTGTGCGCCGCAAGAAACCCCGTCGCGTTGCAAATGGCCCCGACGACCAGTCCGCGTGCGAATGCCTCGCCGACCATCGGAACGACCGTTTCGGCTTCGGGCGTCTGCCAGTCCAAACCGCCCACCAGAATCACGCCGGCGCAATCGTCCGGCAACGGGCCGACGGCTCGGTCGGCGTTTGCGGTCATCCCGCCGAGCGATTGGACGGCGCGCGCTTCCGGCGAGGCGAAAAGTACGCGGTATTTGCCCGTCTGTCCGGGCATCAGCCCGTTGCGCAGGGCTGGAGCGAGGAATGCCGCCTCCCAATCGGCGAAGTTGTCGAGCAGAACGAACAATACGGTTTTCATGCGGGGAATGGTTTTATTGCGGGTCGATAATTTTCAAGGCTCGTTCCAATACGGCATCTCGTCCGGTCAGATAATCCTCGAGTGTGGGGGCGATGATTTCATCGGGTAGGATTCCCTCTTTGCCGAACGGTTTTCCGCTTATAGGATAAAGGTGTTGCAACGTACATATCCGTACCCATGCGTTGTGCGGTAAGTCGACAATGAGCGGCGAACCGGTCGTGCCGGCGGTTTGCTGCCCGATTACGCGTGGTCGGTCGGGAAGTTCCATCAGTTGGATCAGAAAGGTTTCGGCCGCCGAAACCGTCCGTTTGCCTGTCAGAATCACGATCGGCATCCGAAGTATTTGCGATCTGTCGATTCGCAGCGTATCGGCCGGCAGCATCTCATAGGCACGATCCCGATAGAATGCTTCGTATTGCGGTTGCCAGTTGCCTTGCGCCCGCCCGTAGCCGTTGTTGATGCGTGTCATGGCCTTACCGATCAACAGATAGTCGGCATCGATGATATGGTGCAGCAGCGAATCCCCCACGATCGAAGAACCTCCGTTGCAATAGCGCAGGTCGAGAATCAATCCTCGCGCACGGTTGCGTATCTGCTCGAAGTGTCGGCGAATCGTCGGAATATCGTCTTCGTCGAATAGGCGAATATCCATCCATGCGATGCTGTCGGGCGACAGAAATTCGACCGTAACATTTTCTTTGCGCGATTTGTAGAAGTCCGTCCAAGTCCATTCGCGTGGTTCTTTTTTCGTTTTTTTTCGATAAAGTCGACGTTCGTCGGTTCGCATCTTGAAATGGACCGATTGCCCGTTGCGCTGTCGGATTGTTCCTCGAAACAGACTTCCGATACGTCCCGTACAAAGATAGTTGTCAGTCACTCGAAATGCTTTGGTTCGTTCCGGTCCCGGAAACAGAGGGAAATAATGTTTGCGTACATATTCCTGTACGGGAATGCCGTCGACTTCGACCAATTCAGCTCCGATTGCCAGCGAATCGAGTTTCGACCATTCGCTGACATAACTTAGGTAGTACCGGCCGTCGATCTCTTTGGCTCGAATCGGTGCATAGTCATTGATCCGACTCCAGTTGTAAGAGGGATAGCCGACGTTGGTGTGTCCGTCATCGAAAGCTGCCATGAACCGTCGCAGCAGATCCATGAAATCCACATCGTTGCGGGTGCGCATGACCATCGGCAGGTAGTAGCGGTAGACACTGTCTGCATCGAAATCGATAGCATCCGCATAGGCGAAATTATATTTGATTTCCGACCATACTTTGCTCAACGTTTCGATTTTTTCTTCTTGCGTGAATTGCTTGGGAAGTCGTTTGGTCGCCGATCCGGTTTCTATCGCGAATGCCGTGAAAGACAAGATAATAAGCCACTTTTTCATTGCTATATTACAGATAGGTTAGTCGGGACATTCCGGTGAAAGTTTCTTCGGCCGCTTCAGTTAGTTGCTGCGCCGTGAGGGCTTGTATTTTGGCATAGACCTCCTCCATCGTGTCGACTTGCCCGTGCGTCAGCAGACTTTTCCCCGCACTCAACATGTAGCTTTCGTTGCTTTCGCTCGATATGGCCAGTTGGGCGATGAATTGCTTTTTGGCCATCGAGAGCCGCCGTGCCGTGAGCGGCACCGTGCGGAGACGGTTCAGTTCTCGTTCGATGAGCTCGATGCAGTGGTCGGCGTTCGCGTGGTCCGAGCTGAAATAGATAGCCACCACGCCCGTATCGCCATAGGGCGTGTAGTTCGCTTCGATGTTGTACGACAGCCCGTGTTTCTCGCGGATGCTGACGTTGAGCAGCGAATTGGCACTCGGCCCGCCCAGCAGATTGACCACTAGTGCTAGCGGCAGCCGTTTGGGGTCGTCGATGCCGTAGGCTCGTCCGCCGATGATGCAGTGGGTTTGGTGGGTGTGTTTCGCGACGCTCTTGTCGAACGGGCGGTAAGCGGCGGGCGGAATGCGCTCGAACGTCCGTTTCGTCGCGGGTTGCCGGCCGAAATGACGGGCGGCCATCGCTTCGGCCGTTTTGACCGAGAAATTGCCGATGGACGAAAAGACCATGCGGTCGGTCGTGTGCGTGCGGGCGGTGAAGGCTCGCAGGTCGTCGCTCTTGTAGCGCATCAGCGCGGCTTTGCGGCCCAGAATGTTGTGCCCCAGCTCCGAGCCCTCGAACAGCAAATCCTCGAACGTGTCGTAAATCAGATCGGCGGGCGAATCCTTGTAGGTGTTGATTTCGTCGCAGATGACCTCTTTTTCGCGTTCGAGCTCCCGTTCGGGGAATGTCGAATGGAACGCGATGTCGGCAATCAATTCGACCGCTTTGGCGAAGTCGCCCCGCAGCGTCGTCGCGTGAATGGTCGTATCCTCTTTGGTCGTGAATGCGTTGAGTTCGCCTCCGAGGTTTTCCAGTCGGCAGTTGACCTGCCATGCCCGTCGATGTTCGGTTCCCTTGAAAAAGGCGTGTTCGACGAAATGCGCCAGCCCGTATTGGTCGGCCCGCTCGTCGCGGCTTCCGGCATTGATGACCAGCGCGCAGTGCGCCACCGTGTTTTTCACTTGCCGGTGGATGCCGTGTATGCCGTTCGGGAGCGTATAAGTTTGAAATTCGGTTCCTTTCACAGTTTTTCGCGCATTTTCAGATAGTGGCCCGTGTGGCTCGCCGTGCATTGTTCCAAGTCGCGCGGGATGCCCTCGAAGACGACATGCCCTCCGTCGCGGCCCGCTTCGGGGCCGAGGTCGATGACCCAGTCGGCGCACTTGATGATGTCCATGTTGTGTTCGACGATGACGATGGTGTGCCCGCGTTCGATGAGTGCGTTGAAGGCGGCCAGCAGTTTCGATATGTCGTGGAAATGGAGTCCCGTTGTCGGCTCGTCGAAGATGAACAGCACACCGCCTCCGGCGTTCTCTTTCGTCAGGAACGAGGCGAGTTTCACGCGCTGGCTTTCGCCGCCCGAAAGGGTCGACGACGATTGTCCGAGCCGGATATAGCCCAGTCCGACATCCTGCAGCGGTTGCAGCCGTTCGACGATGCGGCGGCAGGTGGTGTTGGTCTTTTGCTCTGCGCCGAAAAATTCGATAGCATCGTCGACCGTCAGGTCGAGCACGTCGCAGATGCTCTTGTCGCGGTATTTGACCTCCAAAATCTCGTCGCGGAACCGTTTGCCGCCGCAGGCTTCGCAGACCAGTTCGACATCGGCCATGAACTGCATCGACACGGTGATGATTCCTTCGCCCTGACACTCTTCGCAGCGGCCTCCGGCGACGTTGAACGAGAAATGCGTGGCGTTGAGCCCCGTGTGTTGGGCATAGGGTTGTTCGGCGAAAAGTTTGCGGATTTCGTCGTAGGCTTTGATGTAGGTCACGGGATTCGAGCGGGTCGATTTGCCGATAGGATTTTGGTCAACCATTTCGACCGATTTCAGCAGGCCGACATCGCCCTCGATGCCGTCGAAATCGCCCGGTTTCGTCCCGGTATCGCACAGCATGCGCCGCAGGGCCGGATAGAGAATGCCCCGTGCCAGCGACGATTTGCCGCTGCCGCTGACGCCCGTGATGCAGGTCATGACCCCCAGCGGAATCTGCACGTCGATGTTGCGCAGGTTGTTTTCACGGGCGCCTTTGACCGTGATTCGGTTGCTCCAGCCGCGCGCAGAGGTGGGTACGGCGATGCGTTTCCGGCCTGTGAGGTAGTCGGCCGTCAGACTTTTTTTCGATTTCAGCAGTTGCGGAATCGGGCCGCTGAAAACGACTTCGCCGCCGTGTTCGCCCGCTTCGGGGCCCATGTCGACAATCCAATTGGCAGCTCGGATGACCTCTTCTTCGTGCTCCACGACCACGACCGTATTGCCCAAATCGCGCAGTTGTTTCAGTACGGCAATCAGCCGGTTCGTGTCGCGCGGATGCAGCCCGATAGAGGGTTCGTCGAGCACATAGAGCG
>CAMWYI010000040.1 GCA_947178455.1 uncultured Alistipes sp.
GGAGATTGGGTACCGTTTCCGACAGCGATTGCAGTGCGTCGACATGTTGCCGTTCGATTTCGCGACTGCCGACGATAGCCGATGCAACGGGCAGTGAACGCAGCGCCATGCCCTGCTTGATAGCCGTTACCTGCACGCGGTCGACGATGACGGTCGTATCGGCTGCGGGTAGCTCTTCCGCCTGCACGGACGCAGCCTGCACAACGGGCAGGAGCGTCAAAAGCAGTGCGAAGAGCCGATTATTCATGATGATAGGGCTCGTTGTTCAGAATGGCGAACGCCCGATAGATTTGTTCGGCGAAAATCGCCCGCACGATTTGGTGCGAGAAAGTCATGCGCGAGAGCGACAGCTGCGCATCGGCCCGCGCATAGACCGCGTCGGAAAACCCGTAAGGCCCGCCGATGACCATGACTATCCGTTTCCGGCCGCTGTTGAGGCGTTTTTGCAGCCACGCGGCGAACTCCACCGAGCGCATCTCCTCGCCGTGTTCGTCCAACAGCACGACGTAGTCGTCGTCAGCGAACTGGCGCAGCAGCGCTTCGCCTTCGGCCGTGCATTGCTGTCGGGCGGTCAGGTGGCGCGTGTTGCGGACGTCGGGCAGGGTAGTGACGGCGAACCGGCAGTAGCGGTTCACCCGTTTGGCATAGCGTTCGACCAGCGCGGCGACCTCCTGCGAGTCGGTTTTGCCGATGACAATCAGTTCGATGTGCATCGGTCTGTATTCCACTCGCCGTCGGCATCCGCATAGAGAATCGGACGCGACGGTTCGACCGATTTGAGCCATTCGTAGGCTTTGTACATGTTGTAGCCGTTGCCCGACGGAGCGCCCAGCGCATAGGCGATGACGCACGTGAAGTTGCGCGAACGGTAGTACATGGCCTGCACCCGTTCCAAATACTCCTGAGCCAGCGACGGGTCGTTCGACGGTGTGCCGCCCACGCTTCGGTCGGCGCGGTGCTCCGGTGCATCGATAGCCGCCTTGTCGATGACGTACAGCCCTTCGGCATCGCACAATTCATAAAACCATGCCGGTTGCGGATAGTCCGGTTCCAGCGTGTTGTAGCCTTGTTTGCGCAGGTCGGCCAGTTGTGCGGCCGTCGTCTTGGCGTCCGTCGCCGCGTTGTAGCGCGTGCGGTTCAGCGCGATTTCTTGGCCGAAACGGGTCAGTTTGCCGTCGACCAGTTCGGTCTTGCCGAAACCGATTTTCAGCGGCATGTACTCTTTGTAGGCTTCGTCGCGGCGGGTGAAAAGCATCACTTTGTAGAGCGACGGTTTTTTGTTGCCCGCTTCCCACTTGTGGTTGTAGGCCCCGTAAATAAAGGGCTGGAACCGCAGCGTATCGACCGAATTGCCCGGCACGGTCGTCTCGACGATGTTGTAATCGAGCAGTTTGCCTTCGGGCGAATAGATGTCGTACCCTATGGCGACCTGCTCGTCGTAGTTGTGTGCGTTCTGCGCAATGATTTGCAGGTCGAGCATGCCGAAATTGCGCCCCAGTGAATCGGGCACCAGTTCGACGCGGAAATCGCGAATCGAGCGTTTGTTCTGGTAGTAGAGATAGCTCTCCGCGAACGCCGGACGGAGCACCGTCGGCTGCGGGTCGATTTTGCGCGTCGGGCTGTCGTCGTGCAGCAGCACTCGGAAGTCGTTGAGGCCCTGACGGATGTAGGGCGTGATGTCGAACTCGGCCGGTGTCAGCGGGTCGTGGACGGTGGCCGCTTCGCAGTCGTTGATGCGCAGCGAGTAGCCCGCGCCCGCATTTTCCACATGCAGATAGACCCTGCCGTCCGTCCAGACATAGGGGATTTCGATTTGCTGGGTCGCGACCGCGTGGCCGTCGGCTTCGGTCGTCGTCGCGGGCCGGAAGTCGATGGTATAGCCCGATTTGGCCTGCGCGCGGGCTTCGGCGTCGTGGCGCGTATCGTAGGGTACGACCTCCGTGCGGTGGATGCGGGCGGTCGTCTGGGCGGCCGCTCCGGTGACGAGGCACAGAGCGGCGAGCAGCATCGTTGCGTGTTTCATGGCGAATGATTAGGTGCAGACAAAGGTATCTTATTTTTTGCCGAATCGCAAATTATCGCTAACTTTGGCATTCCGAAAACGATAAACGAAACAGCAATGAAAACGCAACGGATTGTCGAGATTCTGAAATCGGGCGTCGTGGACAGCGACCTGACCGTACAGGGCTGGGTGCGCACCAAGCGCGGAAATAAAAACGTGGCTTTCATCGCACTGAACGACGGTTCGTGCGCGGCCAACATCCAAATTGTCGTCGATTTGGCGAAAATCCCCGAGGAGACCCTGAAAAGCGTGACGACGGGGGCTTGCCTCCGCGTCGACGGACGGTTGGTGGCTTCGCCCGCTTCGGGGCAGCGCGTCGAGGTGCAGGCTGCGGCTATCGAGGTCTACGGCACGGCCGACCCCGAAACCTATCCTTTGCAGAAAAAGGGCCATTCGTTGGAGTTCTTGCGCGACATCGCCTACCTGCGTCCGCGTACCAATACGTTCGGGGCCGTGCTCCGCATCCGCCATGCAATGGCCTATGCCATTCACGAATACTTCAACAAGAACGGCTTTTATTACTTCCATACGCCGATTATTACGGCTTCCGACTGCGAGGGTGCCGGTGCGATGTTCCAAGTGACGACGCTCGACATGAACCGGCCGCCCCGTACCGAAGACGGAGCCATTGATTATACCGAAGACTTCTTCGGAAAACCTTGCAACCTGACCGTTTCGGGTCAGTTGGAGGGCGAACTCGGGGCATTGGCATTAGGACGTATTTATACGTTCGGCCCGACGTTCCGCGCCGAAAACTCCAACACGCCGCGCCATGCGTCGGAGTTCTGGATGATTGAGCCGGAAGCTGCGTTCTTCGACTTGGAGGACAACATGGAGCTGGCGGAGGACTTTTTGAAGTACCTGATTCGCTATGCGCTGGACAACTGCATGGAGGACCTCGAATTCATGAACAAGATGTGGGACCCGGGACTGTTGGAACGGCTGCGCTTCGTTGTCGAAAACGATTTCAAGCGGCTTGACTACACCGAAGGCATCGAGATTCTGAAAGCATCGGGCCGCAAATTCGAGTTCCCGTGCGACTGGGGCTGCGACCTCCAGTCGGAGCACGAACGCTACTTGGTAGAGGAGCATTTCAAGCGTCCGGTCATCCTCATCAACTACCCGAAGGACATCAAGGCGTTCTACATGAAACAGAACGACGACGGCCGTACGGTACGCGGAATGGACGTACTTTTTCCCGGAATAGGCGAAATTATCGGCGGTTCCGAGCGCGAGGCCGATTATGGCAAACTTCATGCAAGAGTGCGGGAGCTCGGCATGAACGAGCGCGAATTGTGGTGGTATCTCGACACCCGCCGCTGGGGGTCGGCACCGCATTCGGGATTCGGGTTGGGCTTCGACCGTCTGCTGATATTCGTCACCGGACTGACGAACATCCGCGACGTGCAGCCTTTCCCGCGCACACCGCAGCACGCCGATTTTTGATTGAACGTAAAGAATCGACTTTCGGGAACCGGCTCGGTGCGGCACTCATGCCGGCGGAGTTTCGGCTCCCGATGTTGATTTTTTAATTAGGGAAACATGGCAATCAATCAGAAGCAGATATTGTCGCTTCAGCAGAAGCTCTCTCCGCAGCAGATTCAGATGATCAAGCTGTTGGAGCTGCCGACCGTGCAGTTGGAGCAGCGCATCAAGCAGGAAATCGAGGAGAACATCGTGTTGGAGGAAGAGGAGCGTTCGCCCGAAGAGGAGGAGCAGCCCCAGCAGATTTCCGTCGACGAATACCTGCGCGAGGATGATACGCCGTCGTACAAGAGCCGCATCAACAACTTCTCGAAAGACGACAAACAGCGTCCGGTCTACCTGACCGAGGGGCGTTCGTTACAGGAGTATCTGGTCGAGCAGCTGGGGTACCGCAGCCTTTCCGAACGCGACATGAAGCTGGCCGTCTACTTGGTGGGCAGCATCGACGAGGACGGTTATCTGCGGCGCGACTTGGAGTCGGTCGCCGATGACATCGCTTTCACGGTGGGCATCGAAACGACGGCCGAGGAGCTGGAACGCCTCTTGAACATTATTCATGAACTCGAACCGGCCGGTGTCGGCGCCCGCAACTTGCAGGAGTGCCTGCTGTTGCAGATAGCGCAGAAAAAACTGAACACCCGCGCCCGCCGCTTGGCCCGCAAGATATTGACCTCGTATTTCGACGAGTTCGTCAAGAAGCATTACGAGAAACTCATGTCGCGGTTGCAGGTCTCCGAGGAGGATTTCCGCGAGGCGATTGCCGAAATCCGCCGGTTGTCGCCCAAGCCCGGCAACCTCTACGTCGAGGGCGGAACGGATACCACGCCTTACATCATTCCCGATTTCATTCTCGATTATCAGGACGGCCGTTTTTCGTTGTCGCTCAACTCCTACAACGTCCCCGAAGTGCGCATCAACCACCGTTACATGGAGATGATTCGCGACATGGTGTCGTCGGACGGCACGGTCAAGGAGAAAGACAAGGAGGCCATCCAGTTCGTGAAGAACAAAATCGACTCGGCCAAGTGGTTCATTTCGGCTATCAAGCAGCGGCACGACACGCTGATGCGCACGATGCAGACCATTCTCGATTACCAGACCGAGTATTTCAAGGACGGCGACCAGTCGAAACTGCGTCCGATGATTCTCAAAGACATCGCCGACCGCACGGGGCTGGATGTTTCGACCATTTCGCGCGTCGTCAACAGCAAGTACGTGCAGACGCAGTTCGGCATCATTTTGCTGAAATCGCTCTTCTCGGAGGCGATGCAGACCGAGAGCGGCGAGGAGGTTTCGAGCTACGAAATCAAGAACATCCTGCAACGGTGCATCGACGAGGAGGAGAAGCGGCACCCCCTGACGGACGAGACGCTGATGGATATACTCAACGCCAAAGGCTACCGCATCGCCCGCCGCACGGTGGCCAAATACCGCGAGATGTTGGGCATTCCCGTCGCCCGCCTGCGGAAACAAATCTGACCCTGCCAGCGGCATGGGCTTCTGCATCGGGAGCCGCATGCGCCGCCGGACGAAAATAGATGAAGAACATGAATTTTACCCCTCCGGCCCGCGCCGTTTCGTGGGTCTTGCATCCTTTTCTGCAACCGCTTTATTTGGTGTCGCTGCTCCTGACCTGCACCGTGTTCGCCGGTTATTCCGTGCGTATGCGGCTCTACCTGACGGGCGTGGTATTGTTGTATACCATGATTATTCCCGCGCTCGCGCTCGGCGTGCTGCGCTGGTCGGGCCGTCTTTCCGATTTCCGCCTCGACAACCGTTCCGAACGAATTATTCCGTTGTTGATAGGGGCCGTCTGCTACTTTTTGTGCGCGCTGACGTTGGGCAAAATCGAATCGGCCGCTTTTCTGCGCAAGCTGATGCTTGCGGCGGCCTGCTGCGAATTGATGTGTTTGTTCGTGTCGCTGCGTTGGAAAATCAGCCTGCACCTGACCGGCATGGGGGCTTTGACGGCGATGCTCGTCGTGATGAATTTCATCGGCGTCGGCAATCTGTTCGGGCCGATGTGCGCCGTCGTCGCGGCATCGGGATTGCTGGCTTCGGCCCGCTTGTATCTCGGCTGCCACAACGGGATGCAGGTATTCGTCGGATATTGCGGAGGCTTCGCCGTCGCGACTTTCGCCGTGTTGTTTCTCGGATAGACCGCACGAAAAAGCCGAAGCGGGGAAACCGCTTCGGCGCGCTGTTTTTGCATTCCGACAGGCGTTATTTCTGGAATGCGAATCCGATGTAGACGTTCTTGTACTTGTCGAGCAGTGCCGTGACGGCCGCAAGCGACGAGATTTTGCTGCCGAGCGTCGAAACCATGTTCACGAGCTTCGTGACGGGGAAGACCAACTGCAGCGACTGGCCGTCGATGTAGGCATGGCCCTCCATCGTGCCGAGGTCGATTTTGCCTTTGGCGAACCGGAGCGTCACGACGTGCGTCGACGCATCGAAAGCGTAGGTACCCGACAGCTGGTATTTCCCGATTGTAGCACAGAACGTATCGTCGTCGGCGAATGTGAAGACGCAGCTTCCCGCGCGGATTCCCGCATAGCCGTAGGCTGTTTCCAGCCGTTTCGCCACCGTGCTTTCGAGGGCTGTGCCGGTTACGCCCGAAAGCAGGTCTTCGCCTTCGAGCCGCACGCCCGGCTGGGTGTAGTTCCACGTGCCGACGAGCGCTTTTTCGGTCAGTTTGCCGTCGGTGAGCCGGTCGGCCGCCTCCGTCGCGATTTTGGTCAGCAGTTCTTTCCAGTCTTGCGCTGCGGCGTTTGCGGTCGCTCCGACCGTGCACACGGCAACCAGCAAAAGAAACAGGTATTTTTTCATAGCGATTTCATAAAATTAGTCTTGCAGGTCTTCGAGCCATGCCGTTGCCCAAGCATCCGACGGCATGCGCCAGTCGCCGCGCGGCGAGAGGGCTACCGACCCGACTTTCGGGCCGTCGGGCATCGCCGAACGTTTGAACTGCTGGGCGAAGAACCGCCGGAAAAAGACGGTCAGCCATTTGCGGACGGTCGTCCGGTCGTAGGTGTCGCGGAATGCCTGTTCGGCCAGCAGCTGGATTTTGGCCGGACGGTACCCCGCCCGCACGAAGTGATAAAGGAAAAAGTCGTGCAGTTCGTAGGGGCCGACCAAATCTTCGGTTTTTTGGGCGATGCGGCCCTCCGCATCGGCCGGCAGCAGTTCGGGGCTGACAGGCGTATCGACGATGTCGAGCAGCGTCGCGCGAATGGCGGCATTGGCTTCGGTTTCGGCCGCCCACCGCACCAAATGGCGCACCAGCGTCTTGGGAACCGACGCATTGACGCCGTACATCGACATCTGGTCGCCGTTGTAGGTCGCCCAGCCGAGCGCCAGTTCGCTCAAATCGCCCGTTCCGACGACCAATCCGCCTTCCATGTTGGCCACGTCCATCAGGATTTGCGTGCGTTCGCGGGCCTGCGCATTCTCGTAAGCCGCCGAACGGTCGTTCGGGTCGAGACCTATATCGGAAAAGTGTTGTTCGCAGGCTTTGCCGATAGGGATTTCGCGCGCCGTGACGCCCAGTCCCTGCATCAGTTCGAGGGCATTGGTGTGGGTGCGGCCCGTCGTGCCGAATCCCGGCATCGTGATGCCGATGATGCCTTGGCGGTCGAGGCCGAGCAAGTCGAACGTGTGGGCCGTCACGAGCAGGGCCAGCGTCGAGTCGAGTCCGCCCGAAATACCGATGACGGCTTTTGTGCAGCGGGTGTGCTCCAACCGGAGGGCCAATCCGTGCGCTTGGATGCGGTAGATTTCTTCGCAGCGTTCGGCCCGCAGCGCCGCGTCTTGCGGCACGAACGGCATCGGGTCGATGTCGCGGTCGAGTGCGGCGGCACGCAGGCCTTCGGGCACCTCCATTTCGATGACCGTGTTCGCGGTCGTCGCTTCGTGCAGGCGGAACGAGGTGTTGCGGCGTCGCTCGAATTCCAACCGTTCGATATCCACGTCGGCCACCGTGAGCCGTTCTTCGAGCGAAAAGCGCTGGGATTCGCGCAGAATCGTGCCGTTTTCGGCAATCAGGGCGTTGCCCGCGAAGACGAGGTCGGTCGACGATTCGCCGTATCCGGCCGAACAGTAGACATAGGCCGTGTGCGTGCGGGCCGAGTGCTGGGCCACTAACCGACGCAGGTAGGCGTATTTGCCGACCCCTTCGGGCGAAGCCGAAAGGTTGAACACGACTTTGGCACCGTTCAACGCCAACTGCGACGAGGGCGGAATGGCCGTCCACAAATCTTCGCAGATTTCCACGCCGAACTCCGTGCCGTTGACCTCGAAAGTCAGGTCGGCCCCGAAATCGGCCGTTTGTCCGGCGGCGCGCATCGTCTCTTCGGTGATGCCGGCACCCGACGCGAACCAGCGTTGTTCGTAAAATTCGCCGTAATTCGGAATATAGGTCTTGGGTACGACGCCCAGTATGCGGCCTTGTGCAATGACAGCGGCGCAGTTGTAGAGCGTCGAGCCGTGACGCAGCGGCACGCCGACGATGAGCGTCAGCGGCAGTTTGCGCGAGGCTTTGGCGATTTCGGCCAGTGCATTTTCGGCCGCATCGAGCAGCGTGGCCTGCAAAAAGAGGTCGCCGCACGTGTAGGCCGTCACGGCCAGTTCGGGGAAGACGACGATTTCGACTCCGCGCTGGGCGGCCTGTTCGGCCATAGCGACGATGCGTTCGGCGTTGGCCGTGCAATCGGCGACCCGCACCTGCGGAATGGCCGCCGCGACTTTCAGAAATCCGAAGTTGTCCATAGCGTTATTCGCTCCAAAGCGTTGCGAGGTTCAGAATGACCTGCTGCGCTTTGCGCATGGTGGTCAGCGAGCAGTACTCGAATTTGCCGTGAAAGTTCATACCGCCCGTGAAGAGGTTGGGGCAGGGCAGGCCCATGAACGACAGCCGTGCGCCGTCCGTGCCGCCGCGAATCGGGCGCACGAGGGGTTTGACACCGGCCATTTCCATGGCTTTCAGGGCCTTGTCGATGACTTGCGGATGCGGTTCGACCATTTTGCGCATGTTGAAGTACTGGTCTTTCAGCGTCAGGTGCAGCACGTCGTCGCCGTACTTCTTTTTCAGCAGGTCGACGCACGACCACATGAATACCTTGCGAGTCTCGAACCGGTCGGCATCGTGGTCGCGGATGATGTAGCTCACCGTCGCTTTTTCGACCGTGCCGTTGAGCCCGACGCAGTGATAGAACCCTTCGTAGCCTTCGGTGTGCTCCGGCCGTTCCGATTCGGGAAGCAGCCGTTGCAGGTCGCACGCCACCTCGATAGCATTTATCATCTTGTTCTTGGCATAGCCCGGATGCACGTTGCGCCCTTGAATCTCGATTTTCGCACTCGCGGCGTTGAAATTCTCGTATTCCAGTTCGCCCTCCATACCGCCGTCGACCGTGTAGGCGAAGTCGGCCCCGAACGCCTTGACGTCGAAGAAATCGACGCCTCGTCCGACCTCCTCGTCGGGCGTGAAGCCGATGCGGATTTTGCCGTGTTTCACTTCGGGGTGGGTCAGCAGGTATTCGGCCACCGTCATGATTTCCGCCACACCGGCTTTGTCGTCGGCGCCCAACAGCGTCGTGCCGTCGGTGTGGATGAGCGTGTGGCCCTTGAAGAACGTCAGTTCAGGAAACTCCGCCACGTGCATCGTCAGCTGACCGTTCAGCACGATGTCGCCGCCGTCGTACTCCTCGATGATGCGGGGCTTGACCCCCGCACCGCTCATGTCGGGCGACGTGTCGACGTGGGCGATGAATCCGATGACCGGTGCTTGTTCCAGACCCGCTGTCGCCGGAATCGTGCCCATGACATAACCGTACCGGTCCATCGTGACTTCGGTCATGCCGAGCATCTGCATCTCGTCGCGCAGGGCTTCGAGCAGCACTTTCTGCTTCTCGGTCGAGGGAAACGTCGTGCTCTCCTCCGACGATTGGGTGTCGTAGGAGACGTATTTCAAAAAACGCTCTTTCAGTTCCATAATGTCGCTTTTTTATTCATCTTTTTTCGCTTGCAGCGTGTGCCACGTCATGTAGACGGCCAGCGCCACGTACATCGCCAGCCCCGTCCATTCGGCGGCGTTCGACGATGCCCAGCCCGAAATTTTCCAGTCCACTTCGCAGTAAGTCAGCAGCGCGCTGACAACACCCAGCAACGCACCGCCGGCGATGAAACCCGACGCAATCAGCGTACCGCGATCGAAACGGGCTTTGTTCAGGGCCTTGTCCTGCGAACGGTTCGAGACGAACCATGCAATCAGACCGCCCACGACGAGCGGAGCGTTCAGCTCCATAGGGATGAACATGCCCAGCGCGAAAGCCAGTGCCGGAACGCCTATCGACGTAAGTACCAATGCCAATGCCGCACCGCAGAAATAGAGCATCCAAGGGGTTTGTCCGCCGGTCATCAGCGGCTGGATGACCGCCGCCATGGCATTGGCCTGCGGAGCGACCAGCGCGCCTTCGCCGACGAAACCGAACGTCTTGTTGAGGATAATCATCACACCGGCGACGGTCGCTGCGGCGACGAACGTGCCGAGGAATTTCCACGTCTCCTGCTTGCGGGGCGTCGTGCCGAGCCAGTAGCCGATTTTGAGGTCGGTGATGAATCCTCCGGCCATCGAAAGGGCCGTGCAGACCACGCCGCCGATAATCAGCGCGGCGGTCATGCCGGTCGTGCCGTTCAGCCCGACGCTCGCCAGCACGAGCGAGGCCAGAATCAACGTCATCAGCGTCATGCCCGACACTGGGTTCGTGCCGACGATTGCAATGGCGTTGGCCGCTACGGTAGTGAACAGAAATGCGATGACGAAGACGATGAGAATAGCCGTGACGGACTGCACCCAGCCGTCCAGCAGTCCGAAGTGGAAGAAGACGAAAATGCAGACCAGTGTGGCGATGAGAATCGAGAGTACACGCTTCATCGAGAGGTCGCGTTGCGTGCGTTCGACGGCGGGTGCCGCACCGCTTTTGCCGCCGAACTCCGATACGGCCAGCCCTACGGCCTGCCGGATAATGCTCGACTGGCGGACGATGCCGATGATACCCGCCATAGCGATGCCGCCGATGCCGATCGGTTTGCCGATGAATGCGAACAGATTTTCGGGTGTGAACAGTGCTTGCGGATCGGCCAGCAGGTCGGCGCGCGTCACGCCCAAGAGCGAGGCCATTGCCGCAGGGTCGATGCTCTCGGCGAGCGACCCGACGAGCGGCACGATGAGGAACCACACCAGACACGAACCGGCCGTGATAATCATGGCGTATTTCAGTCCGATGATGTAGCCCAGTCCGAGGACGGCGGCCGAGGTGTTCAGTCCGAATACCACTTTGAATTTGTCGGCTGCGACTTGTCCCCACGTGCAGATGCGGGTCGAAACCGATTCGGTCCACAGCCCGAACGTTCCGACTGCGAAGTCGTAAAGACCGCCCACGAGCCCTGCGACGGCCAGCAATTTGGCTTGGTTGCCGCCCTTTTCGCCCGATACGAGCACTTCGGTCGTGGCCGTAGCTTCGGGGAACGGGTATTTGCCGTGCATCTCCTTGACGAAGTATTTGCGGAACGGAATCAGCAGCAGGATACCCAGCAGTCCGCCGAACAGCGACGAGAGGAACACCTGCCAGAATGCGGCGTCCAGTCCGAGAATATAGAGCGCCGGCAGCGTGAAAATGGCTCCGGCAACGATGACGCCCGACGAAGCCCCGATGGACTGGATGATGACGTTCTGCCCCAACATGTTCTTCTTGCCCAGTACGTTGCCCATGCCTGCGGCGATAATGGCAATCGGAATCGCGGCCTCGAACACTTGTCCGACTTTCAGTCCGAGAAATGCGGCGGCGGCCGAGAAAACGATAGCCATCACGACGCCCATGATGACCGAATAAGGCGTTACCTCGCGGGGCGAGGTCGAAGCGGGCATCAGCGGCGTGTAGGTTTCGCCTGCGTGGAGTTCCCGATAGGCGTTTTCGGGCAGCGAGATATTTTTCTGATTATCGGACATTTTTATTGAATTTTTAGGTTTGCAAGGCTCGGGGGAGAAGCGATATTCCCGCGCCCAACGCACTTGCTTTAATAAAATTTCAGAGCGCGAGTTAGCGGTTGTCGCCGCTGCCGGAGATGATGTTCCGTTCCATGCGCGAACGCAGTTTGTCGACATTCATTTGCGCCACTTCGTCCAGTTCATAGCCCAAGTCGTGCGACAGCGTCGCGCAGTACCACAGCACATCGCCGATTTCTTTCACGATTTCGCGGCGTTTTTCGTCCGTGAATTCTTCGTGGCCGTCACGGATGACTTTCTTCACTTTGTCGGCTACTTCGCCCGCTTCGCCCGTCAGTCCGAGCGTGGGGTAGATGATGCGGCGCGTTTCGGGATAGATAGCTGTTTCCAGCGCATGTTTCTGGTATTCGTTGAGTGTCATAGCGGATGGATTTTTCCGACAAATTTAGCGATTTTTCGGATAAGTTCTTGTCCGAATGAAAAATTCGTCTTATTTTTGTCAGCACAAACAAGCGGTTTCGGTATACGCGCCGACTGCTCTCGTTCGGGGGATTAGCTCAGCTGGTTAGAGCGCTTGCATGGCATGCAAGAGGTCACGAGTTCGAATCTCGTATTCTCCACCACTTTAATACGGCACAATGTTTTTGTGCCGTGTTTTTTTATGAGTATGGTTGAAAAAAGCATCGGTCGATTTTCTTAAAATCGACCGATGCTTCGTTTGGTGCCCAGGACAAGACTCGAACTTGCACGAACTAAACGTTCACTACCCCCTCAAAGTAGCGTGTCTACCAATTTCACCACCTGGGCCTGTATTCCGGTGCGACACACATGTCCGCCGGAAACGGGACTGCAAATATAGAAC
>CAMWYI010000041.1 GCA_947178455.1 uncultured Alistipes sp.
AAAAACGACCCGCGTATGCAGGTCGTTTTTCGTGGTGTATGGGAAGTCGGCAGCGCGAAACCCGCGCCGCCGCGATTCCGCCGGATGATTACTTGCGGATAGCCTCGACGCCGGGCAGCGTACCGAACTCGATGTATTCGAGCAGCGCACCGCCGCCGGTCGAGATGTACGACACCTTGTTGGCCAATCCGAACTTGTTGACGCAGGCCACCGAGTCGCCGCCGCCGATGAGCGAATAAGCCCCTTTGGACGTGGCTTCGGCAATGGCCAGTGCAACCTCTTTGGAGCCGGTGGCGAACTTGTCGATTTCGAAGACGCCGACGGGGCCGTTCCACAAAATGGTCTTGCAGCCGAGAATGTGCTCGCGGAACGCTTTTTTGCCCTGCGCAGCGATGTCGACACCCTCCCAACCGTCGGGAATGGCGTTGGCCGGAGCCTCTTGGGTGTTGGCCTCCTGCGAGAACTGGTCGGCTACCAGCGCGTCGGGCGACATGACTAACTGCACGCCTTTCTGCTTGGCCAGTTCGAGAATCTCCAACGCTACGGGGAACATGTCGGGCTCGCAAATCGAGTTGCCGACCTTGCCTCCCTGTGCCGCTGCGAACGTATAGGTCATGCCGCCGCCGATGACAATCGAATCGACCTTCTCGATGAGGGCTTTGATGACGCCGATTTTGGTCGAGACTTTCGACCCGCCGATGATGGCGCAGAACGGGTGGGCGGGGTTCTCCATGAGCGACGAAATGGCTTTGACCTCTTTCTCCATCAGGTAGCCGAACATCTTGTCCTGCGGGAAGAACTCGGCGATGACATAGGTCGAAGCGTGTTTGCGGTGGGCCGTGCCGAACGCATCATTGATATAGCAGTCGGCGTACGACGCCAGCTTTTTAGCAAAATCTTTTTGCGGGCCTTTTTTGAAAGCGTCTTTGGCCGCTTTTTCCTCCTCTTTCGTGAGGCCCTCTTTCAGGTCGCGGGGCTTGCCCTCCTCCTCGGCGTAGAAACGCAGGTTTTCGAGCAGCATCACTTGGCCGGGCTTCAGAATCTTGGCCATTTCGGCCGCCTTTTCACCCATG
Organism: uncultured Alistipes sp.; assembly: GCA_947178455.1. Classification (GTDB taxonomy): domain Bacteria; phylum Bacteroidota; class Bacteroidia; order Bacteroidales; family Rikenellaceae; genus Alistipes. The sequence goes on from CAMWYI010000041.1 coordinate 1,074, forward strand.
CAGTCGCCTGCGAAAGCGACTTCGGTGCCGAGCACCTCCTCGACAGCGCCGACGATTTGACCGAGCGAGTATTTCGGGTCGGGATTCTTCTTGGGACGTCCGAGGTGCGACATCAGAATGACCGAACCGCCTGCGTCGAGCACCTTTTTGATAGTCGGCGCAGCCGCACGGATGCGGGTGTTGTCCGTCACGTTGCCCTGCTCGTCGAGGGGCACGTTGAAGTCCACGCGGATAATGGCGCGTTTCCCTTTGAAATCGTAACTTTCGATAGTTGCCATATGTATTCAGCGGATAAAATACCGGTCTTAATAAAAATTATTTCTGGGCCGGTTCGGCGAATGCGTCTACGGCGTTCGTGTCGTCGGGTTCCGGTTCGGGCTTCTCGAACGGCGTTACGTCGATGAGCTCGACCTCGAATTCCAACGCTTCGTTGGGGCCGATGTCGCGACCGGCGCCACGCGGGCCGTAAGCCAGTTCGGACGGAATCCACAACGTGATTTTACCGCCCTTGCCGACCAGCTTCATGCCTTCGGTCCAACCCGGAATCACGCGGTTGAGGGGGAATTCGACCGGCTCGTTCTTGGCGTAGTTTTCGGGGTCTTGCTGTTTCAGCATCTCCTGCTGCTCTTTCGGACGGTTCTTGAAAATCGAGCTGTCGAATACCTTGCCCTCGCGCGTGCGACCCGTGTAGTGTACTTTCACGACGTCGCGCGAGTCGGTCGCTTTGACGTTCTCGTCACCTTTCTTCGTCACCTTGTAGAGCAGACCCGATTCGGTCTTCTTGACGCCCGATTTCTTCTCGATTTTGGCGAGCCATGCCTCCGATGCGGCGGCGTTCTCGGCCGGACGCTTCTCGGTGAAGTAGTATTGCAGGTACTCGTTGGTCTCGGCCTGCGTCATTTTGGCGTTGTTGTCGCGCACGTTCTGCATGGCTTCGGTCACCCACACAATCTGCAACGGCAGACCGCTGTTGGCGATGTTGTAACCGATGTCGTTACCGAACGCATACGACAACTCGGTGCGCTCCTCTTCGGTCTCGAACATGTCGGGGTCGGCTACCGGATACTCCACTTTGGTGGTGTCGCCTTCGGCCAGCCGCACGCTGTCGGCCTGTGCCCGTTTCTCGGCGATGGCCTGCACGCGCTGCGGACGCTGCGACATGAAGTAGGTGCGCAGTTTCTCGATGGATTCGTCGTGCGATTCGGACGATTTGCCGAAAGCGCCCTGTTCGAGGCCTTTGTCCATCGCCTTGTAATCGAACGGGATGTCGCGCATCTCGAAGCTCAGGCTGTACGCGATGTTGGCACCCAGTGCATAGGACAACGAGTCGAAATCCGACAGGCTGCCCATGCGGACGTTGCCCTTGTTGCCGCAGGCGGTCAGACCGGCGATGCCGGCGAGGGCCGCTACAAAAATCAATTTTTTCATTTTCTTAACGTTATTTGTTATTTAACTGTTTCACAATCAACGCGGCAAAGATAACCATTTTTTTAGATTATGTCGCGCGAAAGTCATGATTTTATCGAAAGGGCTATCGGCGGGCGTTCCATTTCACGACGTCGACCAGTTCGATTTCGTAGTAGAGCGTGGCGTTAGGGCCGATGCCCAGCTCCGCATCGCCCGCTGCGCCGTAGGCCTCTTTGGCCGGCAGCCACGTGTCGATGCGGCCCCCCTTGCCGATGAGTTTGACGCTCTCGCGCACGCCCGGCCGCAAGGCGGACATCGCCGAACGAATCGTGTCGCCCCGTTCGTAAGACGAGTAGACTTGCGCTCCGTCGGCCGTGCGGATGACCCAGCGCAGCGACACCGTGTCGCGGTCGTACGACGGAATGGCGTTGGGATTCTGGTCGCCGATGGTGCCGACCGTGTAGGTGACGCCCGTTTTGGTGCGGGCATAGGAGCGGTTGGATTTGGCGATGTCGGCGAGGAACTGCTCCTCGTAAGCCAGTGCCTTTTCGGGCAGTATCCAGTTCATGTAGCGCAGGTAGTAGGCCTGCGCTTCGGCCATTGTGAGGCGGGTGTCGCCCGCCGCCGCGTCGCGGATGCCGCGGCAGACGGCTTCGATATTCAGCGTCGAATCCATGCGCATGAGGTTCGCGCCGATGTTCATGCCGAGAATATAGGCGACCGAATCGACGTCGGTGCGCAGTTTGACGCTGCCGCCGCCCTTGCGGGAGCATGCCGCGACCGAAACGACCAGCAATACGATGAACAGCCGTTTCATCGCTGCGTTTTTTTGCGGGACAGTGCCACGATGCAGAGGCTGCCCAGTATGGCGGCGGCCGTCGAACCCATGAGAATGGCGATTTTGCCTCGGTCGATGAGGTCGCTGTCGGTGAAGGCGAGCGAATCGACGAACAGCGACATCGTGAAGCCGATACCGCCCAAGCAGGCTACGGCCAGCAGCATGCGCCACGTGGCGCCCTGCGGCATCTCGGCGACGCGCGCTTTGACGGCGCAGTAGCTGGCCGTGAAGATGCCCAGCGGCTTGCCGATGAGCAGGCCGAAGAAGACGCCCATGCCGACCGAACCGATTTCGTGCGAGAAGTGGAAGATGTTGAGGTACTCCGACGACGAAATGTGCACACCGGCGTTGGCCAGCGCGAAGATAGGCATGATGAGGAAGGTCACGTAAGGCGCCAGCGCGTTTTCGAGCCGGTAGCTCATGCCCACCGAACGGGAGGCGAGGCGGCTCATGTAGCGCAGGCACTCGCGGTGTTCTTCGTTGGGAAAATCCTCTTTCGAGCAGTCGAACGCGTCGAGCATTTGGTTCAGGCGCTGCATCTTGTGCACGAAGTACTCCTTGCTGTAACGCGGCGTCATCGGAATCAGCATCGCCATGGCCACACCCGACAGCGTGGAGTGTACGCCCGAATAGTAAAACAGCGTCCAAACGGCAGCAGCCGGAACCAAGTAAGCGAACATTCGTTTCTCGCCCATGCGGTTCATAAAGAAGACGAGCCCCATGACGAGGAACGCGGTGAGCAGGCAGAAAATCTGCACCTTGCCGCCGTAGAAAAGCGCGATGACCAGAATGGCGCCCAAATCGTCGGCGATAGCCAATGCCGTGAGGAAAATTTTGAGCGACGCAGGCACGCGGTCGCCCAGCATCGACAGGATGCCGATAGCGAATGCGATGTCGGTCGCCGTGGGGATTCCCCAGCCGTTCATCGACGCGGTGCCGGAGTTGAAGCAGAGGTAAATCAACGCCGGAGCGAGCATACCGCCGGCGGCCGCGACGACGGGCAGAATGGCCCGTTTGACGGAGGACAGCTGGCCGCAGACGACCTCGCGTTTGATTTCGAGCCCGACGGTGAAGAAAAAGACGACCATCAGCCCGTCGTTGATGAACTTCTCGACGGTCATTCCTTCGGGGAAGAGCCAGTCGATTGAGCCGTCGGGGCTTTTGATAGCCAGCGAGAGGTCGGTTTCGAGCAGATGATGATAGAAATCGGCCGTAAAGGGCAGGTTGGCCAGCAACATGGCGATGACCACGCACAAGAGCAGTACGACACCACCCGCCCACGGCGCTTTAATAAAACTGTGGCCGCGCGTACTCAACCGGTGATACGAGCGCGTCCAACGATAAGCGGAAAACAAACGCATGATTTTTATTAAATTTCAGAATTCACAATTTTATTAACGCGGCGGACGGTCGTCAGGCTTCGCAAGGTTCCTGCGCCGTCACCGTTAAGAACGGGCTTCTAAACGCGATAGACCGTTTCTGTGCTTTCGGCGATCATCTTCGCTCCCACCGCTGGTCTATATTATAACTTCAGTGACGGCGCAGGGACTTCCCGAAGCCCGTAGACTTCCCGTCGCGCTTAAAACCCTGTTCTTAACAGGGCGGCGCAGAAACCTTGCGAAGCTCTACAACCGTTCTTCGCGCTTAAATCGGCGTTCTTAACGCCGCGCCGCACAACTTCCAGAGCATCCGCGCACCCGTGATGGTGTCGATACGGTCGTTGGGCGAGGGACACACCTCCACCAAATCGAACCCGATGATGCGCCGTCCCGACTGCACGACCGTCCGCAATAACCACGCCGCCTGATTGAATCCCAATCCGCCCGGCACGGGAGTACCCGTGTGAGGGCAGTTGTCGAAGCTCAATCCGTCGATGTCGAAACTGATGTAGACCTCTTGGGGTAGCGCGTCGACGATGCGGCGGCATTGGGCGTCCCACGTCTCGCCGCCGAAAGCCGCTTCGGCCAGCGACTGGTCGTCGAACGACACGATGCGCGGCTCCGAAGCGGCCAGCGCCGCCTCCTGTCCCGAAAAATCGCGCACAGCCACCTGCACCAATTTCGTTACCTGCGGCACGTCGCGCAAGACGTTGAACATAATCGAAGCGTGCGAATACTCGAACCCTTCGTAAGCCTCGCGCAGGTCGCGGTGGGCGTCGATATGCAGGATGCCGAACTGCGCGTGGCGCGCGCCGAGCGCCCGAATCAATCCGTAGGGGGTCGAATGGTCGCCGCCGACCAGTCCCACCGTTTTGCCCGCATCGAGCCAGTGCGCGGCCTGCGCCTCGATGTTGGCGTTGAGGGTCGCGCAGCCTTCGTTCACGCGGCGGATTTTGCGCACGGTGTAATCGTCGTCGGTGCGGCCGCCGTTTTCGAGGTGTTCGATGACCCGCACGGCATCGGTCCGCAGCCGCTGCGAAAGCTCCTGCAACGAATAATCGACGCCGGCCGTCGCGATGCCGCGCCGCCATGCGTTGGGGAACAACGAGTCGTAAAAATCCAGCTGTGTCGAGGCCTCGATAATGGCATCGGGCGCGTAGACGGCTCCGGCTCCGTAGGAGACCGTCACGTCCCATGCGGCCGATACGAGCACCAGCTCGGCTTCGTCGGGCGTGAACGGCATTCCGAAATAGGCGCCGTTGGCGATGCCTACGCCGTTGGGATCGAAATTGTGCGGTTTCATGCTTTGAGCGGTTCAGTCGTGCAAAAGTAAACATTTTTTGTTCTTTTCTCTATCTTTGCGGGGTGAAAATCGTGATTGACAAGGCTATTCCGTTCGTGCGGGGCGTGTTCGAGGCGTGGGCCGACGTCGTGTACCTGTCCGGTACGGCCATCGGGCCTGCCGATGTGCGCGATGCCGATGCACTCATCGTCCGCACCCGCACGCGCTGCGACGAGCGGCTGTTGGGCGGGTCGCGTGTGCGACTGGTGGCGACCGCTACAATCGGATTCGACCACATCGACACGGCGTGGTGCGCGGCGCACGGCATCGAGGTCGCGACGGCCGCCGGCTGCAATGCGCGCGGCGTGTTGCAGTGGGTCGCGGCCGCGCTGGTGCGGCTTGCGCGGATGCAGGGGTGGCGGCCCGCCGAACGGACGCTGGGCGTCGTGGGCGTAGGGCATGTCGGGTCGCTGGTGGCTGAATACGCCGCCGCATGGGGATTCCGTGTGCTGTGCTGCGACCCGCCGCGCGAAGCCCGCGAAAGGGCGGGATTCCTGCCGCTGACGACGCTGGCCCGCGAAGCGGACGTGCTGACGCTGCATGTGCCGCTCGATGCCGCGACGCGGCACATGGTCGACCGCGAACTGCTGCGGCAGCTGCGTCCGCAGGCGGTCGTGCTCAACTCGTCGCGGGGCGAGGTGGTCGATACCGGAGCGCTGGTCGAGAGCGGGCATCCCTGTTTGCTGGATGTTTGGGAAAACGAACCGCACATCGACCCCGCGCTGCTGGCCCGTGCTTGGGCGGCGACGCCCCATGTGGCGGGCTATTCGGAGCAGGGCAAAGCCAATGCGGCCGCGCTGTCGGTCGGGGCCGTCGCACGGCGGTTCGGGCTGCCGCTGGCGGGGTGGTATCCGCCGGAGGCCGCACGCTCGGTGCCCCGCGCGATTTCGTGGGAGGAGTTGTGCGCGACGATAGACGACTACTGCGACCTCGAAGCCGAAACCCGCCGGCTCCAAGCGCAACCCGAAAATTTCGAGAAGCTGCGGGATGAATATATTTATCGGAAAGAGTATTTTTAATAGTGCGGCGGACGGTCGGCGAGTTTCGCAAAGTTTCTGCGCCGTAACCGTTTTTGCGGGACGAAGACTGCGGACGGCACGACACGCAAGTGGCGGGCCTCCGCGGGCGGAGGCTTCGGCCCGCGCGACGCAAAGCGACGCATTCTTAAAACGGTCAGAGCGCTTCCCGATTTTCCGAAGCCCACCGACTGCCCGTAGCGCTAATAAAACCCCGTTCTTAACGGGGCGGAATGATAAGGGTCTTTTTGCGTTCGGCCGACCAATCGTAGAGAGATTCCAATCCGCTGCCGGGCGCGAACTCGGCGAAGATGTTTTCGCGGGCCGTTTCGGCGACGAACCGATTGCGCTCCAAGGCGGATTCGCGCGTGTGGGACGTACCGTTGGCCAACGAAACGACCAACAATACCCCCGCGTGGATGAGGCGGGCGACGTCGGGCTCGAACCGGCGGAAAAGCGACCGGCCGAGCACCCAAACGACGGGCTGGCGGTAGGTCAGAAAGATGCGGAACAACTCCTGTTCGAGCGGCGAGTGGAAACCGCTCACGACGACTTTGTGGGGTTCGGTCAGACAGAGATTTTCGGCCCAGTCGCGGCATGCCGCAGCGGTGAGCGGCGTGACGCGGCGCGAAGCGAAGAACCCGACGGAATCGGCGGCCGTCAGCAAGTCGCGATTCCCGATGCAATCCAGAATATCCATAAAAAACAGCGTAGGTTGTCATGCTTCCTACCCCGCCCCAAGGCCTTCGCTGCCCCATAATGGAATAGTAACACGGACAGCCCACGCCAGAACGCAGCATTGCACGGAGCAATACGCACGCTCGGTGGACGCCCTTTTACTAATTCTTCCATTATGCTCAAAGTTGCGAAGTTTGGGACGGAAGAAAACGTAAATAAAAACGTCTACTTGTATGTACTAAAAAATTTCCGCAACGCGTGCGGAACTGGAACAAAATTAGTAAAAAATTTTCATACCCAAAGGAATAATGTTTAATTTTGAATTTCAATCACCAAATACGCTCTGCACATGACACACGCTTCGCATACCGCCGACCTCTGCACGGCCGACGAACTGAAATACCTCGACCTGCTGGCCCGCCGTTTTCCGACCATCGCCGATGCCGCGACCGAAGTGGTCAACCTCGAAGCCATCCTGAACCTGCCGAAAGGCACGGAACACTTCCTGACCGACCTGCACGGCGAATCGGAGGCCTTTCAACACGTGCTGAAAAACGCGTCGGGGGTCATCCGGCAGAAAATCGACGAATTGTTCGGCCATACGCTGCGCGAGTCCGAAAAACGCGACCTCTGCACGCTGATTTACTACCCCGAAGAGAAACTCGAACGGGTCAAACGCCACGAGGAGGAGCTCGACGACTGGTACCGCATCACGATGAATCAGCTGGTGGAAGTGTGCCGCTATGTGTCGACCAAATACACCCGCTCGAAAGTTTACAAGGCCCTGCCCGCCGATTTTTCGTACATCATCCAAGAGCTGCTGCACGAATCCGGTTCGCGCGACATGCCCAACAAGCAGGACTATTTCAACGCTATTCTGCAATCGGTCATCGAGGTCGACCGCGCCGATGAGTTCATCGCCGCTATCAGCCACGTCATTCAGCAGCTGACCGTCGACCGGCTGCACATCATCGGCGACGTGTTCGACCGAGGGCCCGGCCCGCACCGGATTTTGGATACGCTGCTCACGTACCACAAGGTCGACATTCAGTGGGGCAATCACGATGTGCTGTGGATGGGTGCGGCGGCGGGCAACGAGGCGTCGCTGGCCAACGTCGTGCGTATTTCGGCACGGTATGCCAATCTCGATGTGCTGGAAAACGGTTACGGCATCAACCTGCTGCCGCTGGCGCGGCTGGCGATGGAGGTCTACGGCGACGACCCCTGCACGCGGTTCGCGCCGCGCATGTTGCAGGACAGCCGGCTCGACGAACGCGATGCGCGGCTGACGGCCCAAATGCACAAAGCGGTGACGGTGATTCAGTTCAAGCTGGAAGGGCAGCTGATTCGTCGGCATCCCGAATACGCGATGGACGACCGGCTGCTGTTGGACAAAATGGATTTGCAGCGGGGAACGGTGCGCGTGGGCGGCGAGGTCTATGCGCTGAACGATACGTTCTTCCCGACGGTCGACCCTGCGGACCCTTACCGGCTGACGGACGACGAAAACGAAGTGGTGCAGCAACTGCGCATGGCGTTCCGCAACAGCGAAAAGTTGCAGAAGCACGTGCGGTTTCTGTACAGCAAGGGTAGCCTCTATTTGGTGCTGAACTCCAATCTGCTCTACCACGCGTCGATTCCGATGAATGCCGACGGCACGTTCAAGGAGGTGTCGGTGTGCGGCAAGGTGCGCGCGGGGCGCGAACTGCTCGACCGTGTAGACCGGCTGGCGCGCGAAGCCTATTTCGGCCGCAAGGGGTCGGAACGCCGCCGCGAAGCGTTGGATTACATGTGGTATTTGTGGTGCGGGACGGATTCGCCGTTGTTCGACAAGGACAAAATGGCGGCGTTCGAGGCCTATTTCGTGGACGACAAACAGGCCTGCGCCGAGTGCAAGGGGGCCTACTACACCCACATGGAAGACCCCGCGACGTGTGCGATGATTCTGCGTGCGTTCGGGCTCGACCCCGCGACGTCGCACATCATTTCGGGCCACATACCGGTGCGAAGCGGCAGAGGCGAAAGCCCGATCAAGGCGGGCGGACGGCTGCTGATGATCGACGGCGGATTCTCGAAAGCCTACCAGTCGGAGACGGGCATCGCGGGCTACACGCTGATTTACAACTCGCACGGGTTGCAGCTGGTGCAACACCAGCCGTTCGAGTCGCGGCGGCGGGCTATCGAGGAGGGGCTGGACATCCTGTCGACGAAGTTCGTGGTCGAAGCGACCGCCTCGCGGCTGACCGTGCGCGATACGACGGTAGGCAAGGAGTTGCAGGTGCAAATCGAAGACCTCAAACGACTGCTGGCCGCCTATCGGAGCGGTGTGATTAAAGAACGGAAATGAGATACGAATCGAACGGGGTGCTCGAAGCGGTTGCTTTGTCGATGATTCCGGGTATCGGGGTCAAGGGGGCCGTGCATCTGCTGGACGTGTTCGGCGATGCGCGGGCTGTGTTCGATGCTTCGCCGGACGAGCTGACCGGCCGCGCCGAATTGCGGCCCGACCTCGCACGGGCCGTCGTGCGCCGTGAAGGGTTCGGGCGGGCGGAAAAAGAGCTGGCCTACTGTCGGCGGCATGGACTGACGGTGATAGCTTCGACCGATGCGGCCTATCCGCCGCTGCTGCGCGAAATTCCCGATTACCCGCCGGTACTCTATGTGGCGGGCAATGTCGAGGCGCTGGCGCGGCGGTGTTTGTCGGTGGTGGGCACGCGCGAAGCGACTTCTTACGGGCAAGTGGTGTGCAACCGGCTGGTCGAGGGATTGGCGGAACGTGTCCCCGACCTTTGCATCGTGAGCGGGCTGGCGTTCGGAATTGACGCGGCGGCCCACCGCGCGGCACTCGCGGCCGAAGTGCCGACCGTTGCAGTGCTGGCGAATGCGCTGCCCGAAGTGGTGCCCTCGCAACATACGGCACTGGCCCGCGACATCGTGGCGCATGGCGGTGCGCTGGTGTCGGAAACCCATTCGCAGATGCCGCAGAAAGGTACGGGCTATCTGGCCCGCAACCGCATCATCGCGGGATTGAGCGCGGGATGCGTGGTGGTCGAATCGGCCGAAAACGGCGGTTCGCTCCATACGGCGGCGTGTGCCGATGATTATCATCGGACGGTCATGGCCGTTCCGGGCCGCATCACGGACACGGCGTCGCGCGGAACGAATCACTTGATATACAGCCACAAGGCACAACTCGTGCAGTCGGCAGGCGACATCATCCGCGAATTGCTGTGGGACATCGGCCCCGATGCCGCCGCCCTCCGTCCGCAACCCGCGACCGAGCCGCTGACCCCCGACGAAGCGCGTCTGCTGGCTTGTTTTCCCGATTCCGACCCCGTGCCGGTCGAGGCGTTGGGCCGTGCGAGCGGATTCGACCTCGGCACGCTGACCGCGCTACTCGTGGGGCTCGAACTGGCGGGAGCCGTGCGGCAACTACAAGGAAACCGCTATGTAAAAATCCGTTGACGATGAACCTGATAGATACCCATTCGCATCTTTATGACGAGGCGTTCGATGCCGACCGCGAAACGGTTTTTGTGCGGGCCGTCGAGGCGGGCGTAGAACGGCAGCTGCTGCCAGCTATCGATTCGGAGAGCCACGAGCGGCTGTTCGACTTGTGCCGACGGTACCCCGACCGCTGTTTTCCCATGATGGGGTTGCATCCCACCTCGATTAACGACAATCCGCGTTGGCGCGAGGAACTGGCCCTCGTGGAGCGTTATCTGGCTGCGCCGCCCGAAGGCATCGCCCGCTGGTATGCGATAGGCGAAATCGGGCTGGATTTGTATTGGAGCCGCGACGCGCAGGCGGAACAAGTCGAAGCGTTCCGCCGTCAAATCGACCTGTCACTGGTCTATGGGCTGCCGATTGCCGTCCATGTGCGCGATGCGTGGCCCGAAACGCTGGACGTGATGCGGGCCTATCGCGGGCGCGGAGTGCGCGGGGTGTTCCATGCCTTTTCGGGCGGGCCGGAAGTCTACCGCGAACTGCGGACGCTGGGCGAATTTTGTTTCGGCATCGGCGGGGCGGTGACGTTCAAGAAAAGCCAGCAGGCGAATACGGTGCGCGAAATGGAGCTGGGCGACATGGTGCTGGAAACGGACTGCCCCTATCTGACGCCGGTTCCGCATCGCGGTGAACGCAACGAACCGGCCTATGTACGGCTGGTATGCGAAAAAGTCGCCGAACTCAAAGGCCTCACGCCCGAAGAGGTTGCAACTGCGACCACCTTGACAGCTTTAAGAAAGCTGTTTTATTAGCGCTACGGGGAGACGTTTTGCTTCTGATGGTTGGGAAGCGCTCTGTCCGAAGCGGGCCGGAGACTGCGAAGGACGCCAACGGCGGGCCTTCGCGGGCGAAGGCTGCGGCCCGCGCAACGCAAAGCGTTGCTTTTATTCGGTGATAGCGCAACTGACCGTCTGAAACAAGAGAACGGTCTATCGCGCTTAAATCGGTTTTCTTAAAACCGCACTTTTTGTTCCGGCAAAAAGTGCCCAAAAACCTCTCCGACGATGTCTCTGCGTACTCGTGCGGCCTAACGCTGGCTTCGGGCGCCTAACGCGGGTTTGCAAGCAAACCGGCCCCTCCGCCGGGCGCTTTTAG